>NZ_JBHWEB010000053.1:0-25878 GCF_042734395.1 Amycolatopsis sp. NPDC059657
CGTCAGCTCTGAGCTGACGAACGCCACATTGGGAGGCTGAAACCTGACGAATGCCACATTGGGGAAAAAATCAGCAGGTCAGTCGAGGGCGACGATGCCCTCGGCGTGGCGGCGGGCCAGCTGGCGGTAGATCTCGGCGTTGTGGTCGACCCAGAGGCGCGAGGTGTCCGTCAGCGGGACGTGCTTCTTGGCAGGGCTGCCCATGGCGATCATCTCCGGCGGGACGATCATGCCGGGCGTGACGGTGGCGCCGGCCGCGACCAGCGCGCGTGCGCCGATCTGGGCCTTGTCCAGCACCGTCGAGCCGTTGCCGATCAGCGCCTGCTCGCCGATCGTGCAGTCGTGCACGAGGCATTGGTGCCCGACGGTCACGTTCTTGCCGACCTCGCAGACGCCGTCGTTGACGTGGATCACCGAGTTGTCCTGGATGTTCGCGCCCTCGCGGATGATGATCTTCCCGAAGTCGGCGCGGATCACCGCGCCGTACCAGACGGAGGCGTCCTTTTCGACGACGACGTCGCCGATCAGCGTCGCGGTCGGCGCGATCCAGGCGTCGGGGTGGACCTGAGGGCTCAGCCCTTCGAAAGAGAACATCGGCATGCGCCCCACCCTAAGCGGGACGCATGCCGAGTCCTCACTAGACGGCCGCGTTGACGATCAGGTCGACGGCCTTGTCGTTACGCGCGGTCTGCGCGGGGATCACCGAACCCGGCGGGTAGAAGCCGGGGTTCGAGCCCTTGGGGTACATCTCGAAGGTGTAGCTGAGGATCTTGTGCGTGCCCCACATCCAGTCGTTGACGGCGCCGTCGGTGATGTAGAGGTCGCTCGACTGCTCCGGGGTGTACCCGTTCGTCGCCGCCATCTGCTTGCCGAGTGTGGCGAACTTGTCGTACTCGGCCTGCGTCATGCCGGGCGCGGTGTTGTTGTACGTCCACCCGAACGGCCAGAGCACCAGCTCCGAGTAGGTGTGGAAGTCGATGTGCGTCTTGATCTGCTGGGCGCCGCCGACCACCCGGCCGTTGACGAAGTCCGCGACCGCCTTGGACTCCGGCGCGGAGAACGCGGACGGGCCTCGGTAGGTCTCGGAACTCGGGGAACCGGAGGAACCGCCGCAGCAGCCCCACTTGTAGCCCCAGTTACGGTTCGTGTCGGTGCCGGAGCCCTGCCGGTTCTTACGCCACATGTGGTAGCTGCCGCCGGAGATGTCGTACTCCGAGCCGTCCGGGTTGACGTTCGGGATCACGTAGATCTCGTGCGTGTCGACCATCTTCTTGACGTTGGCGTCCGTGGCGTACAGGGACGTGAACCGCTTGACGATGCGCAGGCACATCTCCGTGGTGAGGTGCTCACGCGCGTGCTGGTTGCAGGTGAACAGCACCTCCGGCTCGTTCTCGTCGGCCGCCACGTTGTCGCTGATCTTGATCATGTTCAGCGCGCGGCCCTGGTACGAGTTGCCGACGCTCGTCAGCTTCGCCAGCGCGGGGAAGCTCGACTGGGTCTGCTGCAGCTCGGCCGTCGTCTCGGCGTAGGTGTGATAGGCCTGGTCACCCGGCGGGAAGTCGGTGATGGCCGACGGGGCGACGTCGGCGGCGGGCACGCTGCCCCGGCGTTCGACGGTGAACCCGAGCGCGCGCAGCTCTTTCGCCTTGTCGGGGGTGGCGATGACGATCGACGACTCTTCGGTGGATTCGACCATGTCGACGCCGGTGCGGGCGACCGCGGTGCGCAGCTGGGGCGTCGCGGTGCCGAGCACTTCGTAGATGTCGCGTTGCGGTTGCGCGGCCGTCGCCGAGGTGGCGGCGACGGTCATCGACAGCAGTGCCAGCGTGGAGAGAAACGCTGCCATGCCACGTCGTTTGCGCATTCTGCGCCTCCTGATCTTAACCGGACAGGGTGACTCCACCTTGGCGGCAGCGCAGGAGAAGGAACAATACGTAGCAATACGGATCTTTTTCGCGTCTGCTACCCGTAGTTGGCCAGGCACAGCGCGGCGATGTCGGCACGCAGCGCGCGGAACGGCCGAGGCCGGACCCGCTGCTGCACGATCGCCCCCAGCAGGTACGAGAGCAGCGCGCGGGCGCGGTCGCGCGGATCGTCGACGTCGAGCGGGGCGAGCAGCTCGGCGAACAGCTCGGTCACCGAGACCAGCATCGCGTCGATGGCCTCCGGATGCCGCGCGCGGTCGGCGGCGATCCAGTACTCGAACCAGAGGAAGCCCGCGTTGGGCTGCTCGGCGAACGTCGCGAGGTAGGCCTTGAGCACGGCGAACAGCCGCTCGTTCGGATCGTCGACGCGCGCGGCGACCTCGCGCAGCGACGCGACGAAAGCGGTGATGTGCGCGGCCATCGCCCGGTCGATGAGCACGTCGATGTCGGCGAAGTAGTAATGGATCGCGCTCTTGGTGAGCGGACCGGCCTCGGCGATCGCGCGGACGGTGCACCCAGCGAGCCCGTCGCGGGCGAGCACCAGCCTGGCCGCCTCGACGATCTGCTGCTGCTTGTACAGCTGGTTCGGCGACAGCTCGGTACTGCGTCCGGGCGCGACGGTCAAGGGGCGCTCCTCTCGGGTTCGGAGTCCTGAACTCTAGGTCACGGGTCCCAACCTGATCGAGACACCCGAATACGGGCTGCGCGAGAAGCCTCGACGGCGGACAATGCCACGCATGGTTACATCCGCGACGGGCGGCCTGAGCCCCGAAACCCGCGAACAGGTGCTCAAAGAGCTGACCGACCTCCGAGCCCAGCGTGCGCAGAACACGCCGCGGCTCGGCGAGGCCGACAAAGCGGGCGACTCCGCCGACCAGGCGGACGCGCTGGAGGCACATGAGGTCGCCGCCAGGCTCGACCGCCGGATCGCGGAGCTCGAAGCGTTGCTCGAGCACGGCCCGTCGTCGCACCTGCTGGCCGACGGCACGGTGGTGACGCTGCGCTTCAGCGACGGCGAAGAGGAGACGTTCCGCGTCGTCACCTTCCCCGGCGAAGCGGCGGACCTGCTGACCTCGGACAGCCCGCTCGGGCTCGCGCTCGTCGGCCGCAAAGCGGGCGACGATATCCGCTATCGCACACCACGTGGCGAAGCGACCGCGACGGTCGTTTCACTGAACGCGCCCCACTAACTCGGACGAGTGATTCCACGAAACAGGGCCCCTCGTGTGAGGGGCCCTGTTTCAGGTACTACGGCTCAGTGCTTGGCGTCAGCCGGGAAAAGCCACAGCGGCCCGTAACCCGACGTCATTTTCGCGATCGGCCCGAGGCACGGCCCCTGGCAACCGCGGACCCGGTCGGAGCAGTCGCATTCGAGGTCGAGCGGTGATTCGACCGCCTGCGCCTGGAACGACTTCGTCACGGCGGCCTGGCCGCCGAGCGAGGCCAGCAGCTTGAAGGCGTCCGACGGCCCGAACTTCTTGACCGCGTCCTCGTACAGCGAGGTCAGCTGCTTCTTGGTGCCTGCCTTGGGTTCGCCCTCGAAGTTCGAGACGACCGTGGCGAGTGCGACGGCCTGCGTGATGACCGCGGTCTGCCCTGCCGAAAGCCTGCCGTTCTCGCCGCGGAACCGGCTGAAGTGCTCCATCCAGAGCTTGCTCTTCGCCTCCGGCGCCAGCGCCTCGAAAATCGCACGGCGATAAGCGACCGGGTACCGCGAGAATTCGTCATAATTCGTCGGCAGTTTGGCGCGGTTCTTCTCAATCCAATTGCGCCCCTTGGCCGGAGCCTCGGGAGCCGCACTGGCAATTCCCGCGGTCAGCAGACTGCCCGCGACGACAATTCCACCGGCGAGCTGAAGAAAGCCCGCACGGCTGAGTTTACCGGCTTTACCCGTCAATTCACCGGCGTCGCGCAACTGCCCGAGCGCGCGCACGACACGCACCGAGGAGGCAGGCCCGAGCCTGCGCACCAGCGCCGCGCCCATCGCCTTGCCCGTCCACGCGCGCACCTGCTCGCCACGCACGCGGAGCAACGTCGGCGCCCACGGCGCGGCGTAGCCCAATGCCTGCTCACGCCACTGGCTCACGTCATCGTGGCTCAGCGACATGACCTCGATCCGGCCATCGCACGCCCGCTCGACGACGGTGGAGATTTTCCGGCACGTCTCGCACGACGCGTCGAAAGCGAGCACCCAGCGCTCAGGTCCGATCCCCATGTTTCCTCTTCTTCCTGCCGTGACCGACCCACCCCAGACGACAGGCAGCGACACGGAAATACATCAGAGAGAAATGTATTGACAGCCACCTTCGACTGGCACCACTTTACTGGAGGACCGACTGGGGGCACCAGCCTCGTTAAGAGTGAACAAACCCCGCACGAGAGTCCGCTGGCATGATCGAGCCGCCCCGAGTCGACGTTACCGTTTTCTTCGAAAAGTGACCAAGCTCGTCCCGGCCCGGTAACAATGTGGCACGGGTGAAGAGCGGTCTGTCAGCAACGGCGGGGCAAGGCGGCGGAAGCCACCTCGACCTGCCGCGCGAGCCTGAGCAGCCCGGAGGCCCGGAAGTACTCGCCGCGATGCTCGGCCCATTGCGCGGGTGTGAGCCGCTCCTCGAGCTCGTGGATGCACCCGGCCAGCGCCTCGCGTTGTTCCGGCCCGAGCACACCGGCCGAAGCCAGGCAAGCGTCCACACAGGACTGCACCTGACCGGCGACGGGATCGCCGGGAACCACCAGCGGCGCGAGCTTGCGCCTGCTGTCGAACATCACGGCGTGCAAGGCGGCCCGCCGCTCATCCCCATGCCACCGCGTCAGGTAGTGCGGGTTCTCCTCACCCGGGGCAGGCCGCCGACGCCCAGCCCGCTTGGCGCGCAGCCGCCGCTCCCCATACGCCCGCAGCTCCGCATGCCAAGCACCCCGGCTGGCCTCGATCATCTCGAGTGCCCGCACCAAGGCTTTCTCATCCGGCCGCACCAGGAACGCCCCGGCCCGCTCCTCCAGAAAACTCAAGGTGGCATAGAACCCAATGGGCCGATAGAGCTGCACACAACTACGCAGCGCCCCCACCCGATGCCGGTAGGGCAGCGCCCCATCCCGCACCTTCCGCGCAAAGTTGCCAAAGCTCACCCCGGCAACCTACCCACCCCCCGCCCCAACCACCCCCCGAAACCAAAACCACCCCACCGGCACCAGAGGGTCTTGGGCAAGTCGTGAGGTTGCGGGCGGTTAGAACCGCCCGCAACGCTCACGACCCCAAACCCCACGCACCATGACAACGGAGCGCGACCCACTGACTGAGGGGGTCCGGGGGGCGCAGCCCTCCCGGCGGGGGTGTGGGGGCTCGGCCCCCACATCAACACGCGGAACGAAAAATGGCCCGCGCCCTCCGCGGGCACGGGCCACCTATTGAGTGGAGCCGCCTAGGGGAATCGAACCCCTGACCTATTCATTACGAGTGAATCGCTCTGGCCGACTGAGCTAAGGCGGCGTGAACGAGGCCATGGCCTCGTTCGTGGACAAGTGTAGCGGGTAGGTTCGCGTCACCTTCCGGACCCCACCTCGTTAGGGTCCTATGACGCCGGTCTCAGTGCCGTTGACCGGCACACGTCGCGTTGGAGGACTGGAACGTATGCGGTCAAGCCTGCCCCGCAAGTTCGCTCTGCCGGTGACGGCCGCGCTGTTGGCGCTGTTCTCGGCGCCGGCGTCGGCTCAGCAGATCCCGACGACGCCGATTCCGGAGCCTGCTGATCCTGGGCAGGCGCCGATCACTTCGCAGCCTTATCCGCGTCCGCTGGGTCACGCGGTGGGCGATGCCGGGTCGGCGCTGGGGATGGTGCGGTTGCTGCCGAACGCGGTGCCGACGGGCACGATCCTGCCGGGTTACGGCGACAAGTTGCCGAAGCAGTCCGCGCTCGAGGCGGGCATGGGCTTGTCAAGCGCGCAGGCGAACTCTGAGGCTTATCTGGCGTACGAGAAGTCGATCGCGCAGGCTTCGCCGTTCGGGCTTTCGATCGCGGGTAAGGCGCCGCAGGCTCCTGGAAGCCTGGTGCAGACGGCTCTGCCGGACAACGAGCAGCCGATCAGTGGCGGGCTGAACGGTCCGCAGAATCCGCTGCTGAATGTCGGGCTGCTCAACGGCCAGGTGCACGCGCGGTGGAGTGACACGCTCGGGCCTTGTGTCGGGACGATCGCCGACGCGAGCACTTCCGTCGGCAACCTTTCGCTGCTGAACGTCATCCCGACGCTGCCGCAGCTGCCGATGGGCGGGCTCGGGGTGCCGAACCTGGCGAGCGGGTTCGACCCGGCGAAGGGGTTGCAGAGCCTCGGCGGGCTGTTGCAGGGCGGCGGGCAGACCACGGCGAACGGGTCGCTGCTGAACCTGCCGAACACGCTGTCGTCGCGGTCGATCGTGCGGCTGGTGGACATCGCGGGCTCGGACCGCAAGGCCGTCGAGTCGATCTCGACCTTGCAGGGCGCGGACATCCAGATCCTGAAGGGCACCCCGCTGGAGCTGTCGATCAAGATCGCCAGCCAGCCGACACTGCGGGTGCTCAACACGGGCGACAAGAAGACTTCCAAGGTGGACTACACCGCGCCGGTGATGACCATCGAGCGCGGCGGCAAGGTGCTCTACACCCTCGACGCGGCGCACCCGACCAAGGACATCCCGATCGGGCTGCCGCTGGACGGGTTGTCGCAGCAGTTCGGGCAGGTGGACAGCATCCCGGTGGTCGGCGGGCTCGTCTCGACGCTGACCAAGGGTGTCCAGCAGGTCGGCGACACCACGGGCAAGGTGCTCGACCTGGGTGTCATCAAGCTGAGCATCGCGAACCTCACGCAGAAGAGCCTCGACATGACCGAGCCGTTCAAGGGCTTCCAGCTCGCGGCCTCGGCGCGGATGTTCGACCTGCAGGTGCTGCCGACGACGAAGCTCAAGGAACTGCTGGGCGACAACGGGAAGGATCTGCCGTCCTCGCTCGCGCAGATCTCGCTCGGTGAGCAGATCGCCCGCGCGTACGCGCCGGAAGGCGGTGTCGAGTGCGGCACCGAGCAGGCGCCGCCCGGTGGCGGCGAGCAGCCGAAGAGCCCGCCGAAGAACCTCGCGTACACCAGCGGCGCCTACAACACGGTGCCGATGTTCTGGACAGGGACAGGCCTGCTGCTGCTCGGGGTGATCCTGGTGGCGGCCATCCCGCGCCGCCGGACTCCCGCGCCGGTTCAGTTCAAGCCGTCGCCGCGGCCGAGGTCATAAGGGGTCGTGAGCGTTGCGGGCGGTTCTATTGTGCTGAAAGCCAAATGTGGCTGGCTGGTGAGGCGCGCTGAAGCCTCGGGTGGGCGTGAAGCGAGGGGGCCTTTGGGTGCGTAGTACGCACTCGGGGGCACCCTCGCTTCACGATGGGGTTCTGGCGGAGTCCGCGAGTGGTAACTCTGCTGCATCTAACGGAGCAGAGTTACCACTCGCCCATGCTGAACGAGGGGTTTCCCGGCTCCGCTCGATGCAGCAGGGGAACCCCTCGCCCGAAGCCCTGACAGGCTGACGCTGGCCAAGGTCGCCCAGCACAACATGACACCTTTGACCTTCCGCCCAATAACCGCCCGCAACGCTCACGAGTCCTAGCCCTGGCGCAGGGTGGTGATCATCGCCTCCACCGCGATCCTGGGTTTGACGTTGAGGCCGATGGCTTCACGGCATTCCAGCACGGCTTCGAGCCGCCGCAAGGTGGACTCGGCCGTCCACTGGGACGCGGCGGAGGTGATCTCCCTGGCGTGGTCGGGGTGCGTCAGCGCGGCGCCTGACCGGCTCGACGTGACGAGCACGTCACGGTAGAAGCCCGCGAGGTCGATCAGCGCGAGGTCGAGTGTGTCGCGCTGGGTGCGTGTCGCGCGCGACTTCTGCCGCTTCTCCAAGGCTTTGACGGCCGCTTCGGCGGCGCGTTTCGCGCCCGAGACGCCCTTGCCGATGCCGTCGCCGCCCATCGCGGTGCGCAGCTCGGACTTCTCGCTCTCGTCGCGGTCCTTGCTGGCGCCGCTCGCGTCGGCCTCGGCGGTGCTGATCAGCTGGTCGGCGCTGGTGAACACGTCACCGGGCCTGCTGAGCCCGAGCGGGATGCGCAACACGATCGCGCGCCGGTCGCGGGCACTCTCGTCGGTGGCGAGCCGCCGCGCGCGGCCGATGTGGCCGCCGCAGACCGAAGCCGCCCACTGCGCGAGGTCCTCCGGGACCTCGTCGCGCTCGATCAGCACCTGCGCGATGGCCGAGGCCGGCGGCGTGCGCAGGTTGATCAGCCTGCAGCGCGAGCGGATGGTGACCGAGACGTCTTCCGGGTGATCCGAGGGCGCGCAGAGCAGGAAGACCGTGCGGTCCGGCGGCTCTTCGACGGCCTTGAGCAGCGCGTTCGACGCGCCCTCCGTCAGCCTGTCGGCGTCCTCGATGATCACGACCTGCCACTTGCCGGTGGTCGGGCGGCGCGCGGCGGCCTGCACCAGCGCGCGCATCTCGGCGACCGAGATCGACAGGCCTTCCGGCACCACGAGCCGGACGTCGGCGTGTGTGCCTGCCATCGTCGTGCGGCAGCCCGCGCAGGCGCCGCAGCCGAGGCCGGTGCTGCACTGCAACGCGGCGGCGAATGTCCGCGCGGCCGTCGAGCGTCCCGATCCGGGCGGGCCGGTGAGCAGCCAGGCGTGCGTCATCGCACCGGCGGCCGCCTGCTCCCCCGCCACGATCTTGGCGGCCGCTGCCGCTGCCGCGGACAGCGTCTCGACCGCTGGTTCCTGCCCGACGAGCTGGTTCCAGACGCCGATCGTCACTTGGTCTCCAACACGGCCTCGGCGGGCGCGAGCCCGGACAACCGGCCGATCAGCATCGCGCGGACCGCGGTCCGCACCCGCTCACCGACCTCTTCTTCGGTGCCGTCGGCGTCGACCACGACGTAGCGATCGGGGTCGGCCTCGGCCATCTCGGTCAGCAGGTGCTGGACCCGCCACTGGTCTTCGAGGTTGCTCGGCTTGACCTGCGCGACCGTGCCGGGGTCGGCGTCGAGCAGCACGGTGATGTCCGGGCGCAGCCGCCCGGTCGCCCAGTCGGCGAGTGCTTCGAGCTCGTCGGTGTCGAGCCCGCCGACGGCGGACAGGTGCGCGAGCGGCGAGTCGACGAACCGCTCCATGACCACGACCGAACCGGCGTCGAGCGCGGGCTGGACGTCGCGTTCGACGATGTCCGCGCGCACCGCGGCCGCGGCCAGCGCCTGCGCACGCGCGCCGGTGAGCGAAGCGCCGGAAACCAGCGAGACCAGGCGGTGGTCGTCGAGCGCCGGGTCGGCGGCGAGCACGACGGGGCGGGTGCCGGAGCGGAGCCATTCGGCGAGGCGGGAGGCCTGGTTGGCCGTGTTGATGACGGTGGTGCCCTCGATCGCGATGAGCAGGCCGTTCACCCGGCGCGGCCGCCTGCGCAACGCGTTGCGCAGATCGGTCAGGATCGGCTCGGTGCGGCGCGAGTCCATCTGCCGGTAGGCGACGATCCCGAACAGCGAGGCCAGCAGCGCGCCGCCGATCATCACCGGACGGGTGCCGTCGATGATGATCTCGCCACCCCAGCCGCGCACCTTGGTCGGCGCGACCAGCCCGACCAGCAGCGGCACCAGTGCCAGCGAGCCGCCGAGCACCACCTTGAGCAGCGATTGGTAGATCGCGTTGATCCGGCCGCGGATGGAGTCCTCGACCTGCGAGCCGATGATCGTGATGCCGGTCAGGAACGCGATGCCCGCGCAGGCGCCGACCAGCGCCACCGCCACCAGTGACACGGACAGATGCGGCGAGAGGCCGACCAGCAGCAGCGCGATTCCGGCGAAGACGATCGCGACCCCGAACAGCCGGTCGTGCGGCAGCCGCCTGGCGAGCTTGGGCGCGCCGCCCATGCCGATCACCAGGCCGAGGAAGACACAGGCGACCAGCAGGCCGAACGCCGACTGGCCGGCACCGAGGCTGTTCGCGTACGTCTGACCGGCGCCGACCACCGCGCCGCCGGCCGCGAACGCACCGGTCATGCCGATCAGCAGGCCGCGGACCAGCGGAGTGCTCTTGATGAACTTGACGGCGTCGGAGAACATCGCGCCGATGCCCTGCGAGTCGTCCTTTTCGGTCTTCTCTTTCGACCGGGGCACCTCGTGCACGCCGCGCAGCGACAGCTCCGGGATCCTGGTCAGGATCGTGAGCGCGCTGGCCAGGTAGAGCACGCAGGCGACCCCGAGCACGATCTTGAGCGGCCCGTGGTCGCCGAACAGCGTGGACGGCAGGTGCAGCGTGGTCTTCGCGCCGGTGATGATCGAGAACAGGCCGAGCCCGGTGACCACCGAGATGCCGTAGGTCATCACCAGTCCGAGCTGGCCCGCGGTCTCCACCTGGCTGGGGCGGCGCAGCAGGTTGGGCACCGCCGCGTCCTTCGCCGGGATCCACATGATCGCCGCCGAACTGACGGCGAAACCGCTCAGGTAGATCCAGATCGGCGAGTCGAAGACGATGACCGAGAACAGCAGGCCCGCGCGCAGCACGTCGGCGACGACCATGATCTTGCGGCGGTCGAACCGGTCGGCCAGCAGGCCGCCGATCGGCGCGAACAGCAGGCCTGGCAGCAGATTCGCGAGTACGACACTGCTGAACGCGAAGTTCTTCGCGGTGTAGCTGCTCGCGATGCTGTTGGCGAGCCCGGCCAGGCCGAAGATCATCATCCAGTCGGCGGTGCTGCACAGGTACGTGACGCCCCAGAGCCGACGGAACGGCTTGATCGCCAGTACCCGCCTGACCCGGTGGATGGTGGATGCGTCAGAACCCGCCGGCCCTCCGGAGCCGACGTCAGGCACTGTCCGCACACCCTCGCTGATACGCCCACCCCACTAGTAACGGCAGCGTCGGCGGACCCCGAGGAGTACCCCGACCGTATGGCCAGGGTATCCCGGTGGACCTGCCGCGCGCGGGATGGGCCCTTCAGGTGCCCGTTAAGAGAAGATGCCCGCGATGCTCCCGAAAAGGCTCACAAGCAGCTGAATCGCCACAATCGCGAAGACGATCATGAGCACCACGGCCACGATCACGCCCGCCGAGTTGGACGACGGCTTGCTCAGCTTGAACGCAGGCAGCCTGCGCGACGGCGGCCGCTTCCTGGGTACCTCTTCGTCTTCGTCAGGCGCGGTCTCGGCGGCGGCAGAGCGGCCCTTCGGCCACTTCGCCTGCCGGAGGATCTGAGGTGTGCGCACCGGCCAGGTTCGCTGCTGCGGGAGCATGCCGAGCGGCTGCTCGACGGGGACCTCGCCAGGCGTGAACGGCTGCGGCAGCGCCGACGAGTAGGTGGAGCCGTTGCCATTGCCATTGCCGTTTCCCTGCTCGGCGAGCAGCGCGGCGTTGACCAGCGCACGGACGGCATCGGCGTCCGGCTGCACCGGGGTGGCTACCCGGAGGCGTGGGTGTTCGTCACCTGACCGCTCGGGAGCGGCCCCGGCCAGCCCTGACAGCGGATCGGCGAACGTGTCCTGCGCCAGGGGTGCGAAAGTGCCGTCTCCATCTGGAGTTCGACCTGTCATCGTGACCACCTCACTACGGAATGTCGTGCCCTTCCAGGGTAGTGGGCGGCGCCGATTCCACATCCACCCAACGGACCAGATACGCGTCACGAGCGGCCAGACTTTTGGCCACTTCGTCAAGTAACGGTTCGAAAAACGCTTGGCGATAGCGCGCGTCCGTCGCCGTCGACGCCGCGAAGTACAGCCCGGAGAATCCGCCGAGAAACAGCGAGACCTGCACCAATGCCGACTTGACCGGCAGCCGGACACCCAGCAGCGAGCCGGGACCGGACTCCCGGCCCGCGTACAACGTGATCACTTCGGGCTGCAGGATCAATGCGCCGAAGACGATGAAAAACAAGAAAACGAGGACCGCGAATGCCACTATCTGGACGGCTTCGGTGAAAAACAGGACCAGCAGGACGTTCAACCGCTCCGAAACTCTCAATTCTTGACTACGCTCAGTGAGCTTGTCGTTTTCGAATGGAGTACCCCGAAGCAGTGCTGATCGATCTCGTAGCGGACGGTGTCCGGCCCGGAGTTCCCGCATCTCGTCGATGAGCATCCCGGTGAGGAAAGTGGCACCCACCGTGCCGAGGAAGAGCAGCGCCATCCACAGCTGAAACCGGCTCAGCCGTTCCACCGCCTGCCAGAGCTCGGCCGTGAAGAAGCTGAACAGCACCACCAGCAGCATCAGCGGCAGCGCCCGCGATGCCAGCGACCCGATCGTCTTGACCTGGTCGAGCGCGCTGCGGGCCGCCCACACCAGCACCGAGCCGATCCCGATCCTGACCAGCAGGTTCAGCGCGATCGCGATGGCCGCGTTCTGCCCGACGGACGCCCAGAACCCGCTGCCCAGCCCGCCCACCTCGACAAGCGGCACACCGAACACCCAGAGCGCCACGAACACGATCACCGCGATCCGCTGCACTCGCTCCGGCTTGGTGTCCATCCACCGCGAGACGAGCCACCCCGCGACCGCCGGGACGGCGACCACCGCGAACAGCAGCGCGAGCACGCCCACGGCGTACCCGGTGCTGCCCTCGTCCGAGACATTGAGCCTGCTGAGCAGGTACGTCAGCAGCGGGTCGAACAGCAGCAGGTAGACCTGCGCCGGCGCGGACCGGCGGAGCACGGCCCGCTTGCGCCGCGACCGCTCGACCACGAACGGCAGCCCCCGCCGCCGGAACCAGGCCTCGGCGGCGCTGCGCTCATGGTCCGATGGCCTTCTCCGTCCCCTCACCGCGCCCATCTTGGCTCACTCGCGCCACCGCCCGCGACCGCCATTACGGAAGCCTGGATCGTCCTCCTTCCACGCTGATGCGGAAGAAGGTCTCGCACATCTCGTCGGTCATGCCGATCAGCAGCAGCTCACGGGAGCGGTCGCCGCCGCCCCACTCGGCCAGCGCGTAGCGGCCGATGTCCGTGTCGACCAGCACGAAGCCGTGCTCCGGGAACTCGGCGCAGAGACCGCCGAAGGCGACCAGATCGATCACCGTGGTGCCGCTACGAGGCCGTTCGAGCAGGTCCATGACCTCGTCGACCTTGCCGGAGTGGGCGACGTCGATGGTGCCGTCGGCGTTGACCGGGACGCGGACCATCGCAGCGCGGCCCGGCGGAGCTTTGGGCAAGCGGGCGACGATCTCCTCCGGCAGGCGAACGTCGGCACCGCCCTTGAAGTCCCAGCGCCGGTCGGGATGACGGACCTGCACGAGCAGCCCGCCCTCGTCGTCGGCGTACGCGCGCAGGTCGAGCACCTCGGCCAGGTCCTCGTACACGCCGGTGAGCACCGCGCGGACGGAACCGCGCAGCAGCACCGAAAAGAACTGGAAGCCGCCATCGTTGAGCTCGCCGTGCTCACCGGCGCCCATCTCCTCGAGGAAGATCGCGCGCTGGATGTGGCGCTCGGCGTCGGCGATGAGATCGGCAGGGTCCTCCGAGTAGACGCCGAACCGGATCTCGTCGTCCGTCAGGTCCGGCTGGTACTGGTCGAAGATCGAATGCCGCTCGGGGACGGCGGCCAGCACCGGTGCGGCCGCCAGTTCCATCAGGCCGGTGACCGTGCCCGCGATCAGCTCACGCATGACGCCTCACCGACTCCGCGATCCAGCGCTCGGCGTGCGAGCGGGTGGCCGGGCACCACCAGATCGTCCAGCGGCGGTCGCCGTCGAGCGACGCGCTGAACAGGTAACGCCCGAGATCGTTGTCGACCAGTCCGAACGCACCGTGCGGGTACTCCGCGCAGACCGCGTCGCGGACCGTGAGGTCGACCAGCACCGTGCCGAGCCTCGGCCGCGCGACCGCCTCGCGCATCGCGGCCAGCGCCTCGTGCTGATCCGGCTCGATGAGGCCGTGCTCATCGGCCTGGATCACGACGATCTCGCCGGGCCCCGCCTCGCGCTCGGGCAGGCCGTCGAACACCCAGCCGGGCAGGGTGCTCAGGAAACCCGCGCGCAGCCTCGCTTGGTCGCCTGCCTTGCTGAGCACGGTCGTGAAGTCCTCGTCACCGAAGAACCGCACCTCCCACGGCTCACGCCGCTCGGCGAACACCCCGGTGACCACGCCGCGGATGAACCCGCCGCGCAGCGCCCGGTACAGCCCGATCGCCTCCGGCGTGACCTGCCCGCCCGGCGCGAGCCCGAGCGCGGACATGCCGGTCACGAAGCGCAGGTACTCCTCGACCTCGGCGACGAGATCGCGGTCGCGCGGCAGCGCGCACTCCTCAAGACATGCCGGAACCTGGAACTGCGGATCGAAGAACTCCATGACCGACGGCCGCTCCGGAACCTCCGCGCGGATCGGGGCGACCACTTCGTCGATGACGTCAAAGACAGCCAGTGTCGAGTTGCTCACGGGATCCATTAAACACCCTGGCACCGACAATTTTTCGCACTTACGTTCGAACCCACCCGAGTGGGTTTCGGGCGGGTTCGAACTCCGGCTACTTGGCTGTCTTGGAGGCCGCCGGCTTCTTCGCGGCGGGCTTCTTGGCGGCCGTGGTCTTCGCGGCGGCCGGCTTGCGAGCCGGTGCCTTGCGCTTCGGGGCCGGGCCCTTGGCGCGCTTCTCGGCGAGCAGCTCGGAGGCACGCTCCGCGGTCAGCTCCTCGATGCTGTCCGCCTTGCGCAGGGTCGCGTTGAACTCCCCGTCGGTGACGTACGGGCCGAACCGGCCGTCCTTGACCACCATCGGCTTGCCCGACACCGGGTCCTCGCCCAGCTCCTTCAGCGGCGGCTTCGCCGTCGCCGAGCGGCCACGCTGCTTCGGCTGCGCGTAGATCGCGAGCGCCGCCTCGAGCGTGATGTCGAAGAGCTGGTCCTCGGTCTCCAGCGAGCGCGAGTCCGTGCCCTTCTTCAGGTACGGCCCGTAGCGCCCGTTCTGCGCGGTGATCTCGTCGCCGGACTCCGGGTCCTTGCCGACCACGCGCGGCAGCGAAAGCAGCTTCAGCGCGTCTTCGATGGTGATGCTCTCGATCGCCATCGACTTGAACAGCGAGCCCGTGCGCGGCTTCGGCTGCTTCGCCTTGTGCGCCTTCTTCTGCGCGGCGGTCGCGCCGTCCGGCAGCTCCTCCGGCTCGGGCAGCAGCTCGGTCACGTACGGCCCGAACCGGCCGTCCTTGGCGACGATCTCGTGCCCGCTGACCGGGTCGGTGCCCAGCACGCGGCCCTCCTGCGGAGTGGCGAACAGCTTCTCCGCCAGCTCCAGCGAGAGCTCGTCGGGCGGCGTGCCCTCCGGCAGGTTCGCCCGCTGCGAGTTCCCGTCGACCTCGCGCTCGAGGTACGGCCCGTAGCGGCCGACGCGCACGACGATCGTGTGCCCGTCGGAGTCGCTGAACAGCGGGATCGAGTTGATCTCGCGGGCGTCGATGTCCTCGACACTGCCCTCGACCAGCTTCTTCAGCCCGCCGAGACGGCCGATCGACCCGTCGACGCCCATCTCGCCGCCGAAGTAGAACTTCGAAAGCCACAGCGTGCGCTGCTCGTCGCCGGACGCGATGCGGTCGAGCTCGTCTTCCATGCCCGCGGTGAAGTCGTAGTCGACGAGGCGCTCGAAGTGGCGCTCCATCAGCCCGATCACGGCGAACGCGACCCAGGACGGGACCAGCGCGGAACCCTTCATCCACACGTAGCCGCGGTCCTGGATGGTCTTGATGATCGACGCGTACGTCGACGGGCGGCCGATGCCCAGCTCTTCCAGCTTGCTGACCAGGCTCGGCTCGCTGTAGCGCGCGGGCGGGGACGTGGTGTGCCCGTCCGGGTTGAGCTCCGAAGCGGTCAGGCCCTGGTCCTTGACCAGCTGCGGCAGGCGGCGCTGCTTGTCGTCCGCCTCGCCACCGGCCTCGCTGTCGACGGCTTCGACGTAGGCCTTGAGGAACCCGGCGAAGGTGATCGTGCGGCCGGACGCGGAGAACGTGCACTCCTCGCCGCTGGTCGCCAGGCCCGCGATGCGCACCGACATGGTGGTGCCCTTGGCGTCGGCCATCTGCGAGGCGATCGTGCGCTGCCAGATCATCTCGTACAAGCGGAACTCGTCGGTGTCGAGTTCGCCCGCGACCTGGCCCGGGGTGCGGAAGACCTCACCCGACGGGCGGATCGCCTCGTGGGCTTCCTGCGCGTTCTTGACCTTGCGCGTGTACTGGCGCGGGCTGGGAGCGACGTACTCCTTGCCGTACAGCTGCGTCGCCTGGTTGCGCGCGGCCGTCAGCGCCGACTCCGACAGCGTCGTGGAGTCGGTACGCATATAAGTGATGTAACCGTTTTCGTACAGCCGCTGCGCGATCCGCATGGTGCGCTCGGAGGTGAACCGCATCTTGCGGCCCGCTTCCTGCTGCAGCGTCGAGGTCATGAACGGCGCGTACGGCTTACGGGTGTACGGCTTCTCCTCGACGCTCGCGACCTTGAAGTCACGCCCGTTGAGGCCCTGCGCCAGCCGGATCGCGTCGGCCTCGGCCAGCACGCGGACCTCGCTCGAGCCGGACTTGAGCTGACCGTCGGGGCCGAAGTCACGGCCGGTGGCGAGGCGCGCGCCGTCGACGGCGATGAGCCTGGCCGGGAAGTTACGCGGCGTCGCTTCTTCGCCGGCGTCCATCGTCGCGGAGATGTCCCAGTACGAAGCCGAGGTGAAGCGCATGCGCTCACGCTCACGCTCGACCACGATGCGGGTCGCGACGGACTGCACGCGGCCTGCCGAGAGCTTCGGCATGACCTTCTTCCACAGGACCGGCGAGACCTCGTAGCCGTAGAGGCGGTCGAGGATGCGGCGGGTCTCCTGCGCGTCGACGAGGTCACCGTCGAGCTCACGGGTGTCCGCGGCCGCAGCCCTGATGGCCTGCTCGGTGACCTCGTGGAAGACCATCCGGCGCACCGGGATCTTCGGCTTCAAGGTCTCCAGCAGGTGCCATGCGATGGCCTCGCCCTCGCGGTCGGGGTCCGTGGCGAGGTAAAGCTCGTCGACGTCCTTCAGCAGCGCCTTCAACTCGCTGACCTTGGACTTCTTGTCCGGGGTCACGATGTAGAGCGGCTTGAAGTCGTGGTCGACGTCCACGCCGAGCCTGGCCCACGCCTCACCCTTGTACTGGGCGGGCACGTCGGCGGCGCCGCGCGGGAGGTCCCGGATGTGGCCCACCGAGGACTCGACGACGTAGTTCCCGCCGAGGTACGGCGCGATCTTGCGGGCCTTGGTGGGCGACTCGACGATCACCAGCCGCCGACGCCCCGCGCCGTCGGATGCGTCGTTCTTCTTCGTCCGTGCTCCAGCCACGCTGTCCCGCTCTCCGCTCATTCCGCTGTTCGACCAGTCAGTGTGCACCGCCTGACCGGCCGGTCAACGCCCAGGTAGGGCAACACGCCGACAAGCCCACGCCAAGCGCATCGCCGTTGACCTCGGCGATGTTTCCTTTCCAGAGCTAGCACGTGATGTCGCACACGTGCCCGCCGGGGGTATCCGTAGCGACTCGCATACCCTCCGTTCGACGGTGGTGGGCGTCACAGGTCGCCGCTTGACTGACTACCACACGCGACCGGAAGGAACCCACGATGACGCGACGCCTGCTCGGCATCCTCTTCGCAGCACTGACCACGACCGCGCTGGTCGGCACCGCCGCACCGGCCACCGCAGCCGTCCAAGCCGCGAACTTCGCCGGGACGGTCGCGCTGTCGAACTGCTCCGGCTCGCTGATCAAGCTGGCGGGCGCCGCCGACACCGACCCCGGACTGGTGCTCTCGAACGGTCACTGCCTCGAATCCGGCTTCCCCTCGGCCGGCCAGGTCATCACGAACAAGGCGTCCACCCGCTCGTTCACCCTGCTGAACGCGAACGCGGGCTCCGCGGGCACGCTGCGGGCGAAGAAGATCGTCTACGCGACGATGACCGACACCGACGTGTCGCTCTACCAGCTGAACGAATCGTACGCCCAGATCAAGGCCCGCACCCGCATCTCGCCGCTGGAACTGGCCTCGGTGCACCCGACCGCGGGCAATCACATCGACATCGTCTCCGGATACTGGAAGCGGATCTACTCGTGCAACATCGACGGGTTCGTCTACCAGATCAAGGAAGGGTCCTGGACCTGGAAGGACTCGATCCGCTACACCCCCGAGTGCAAGACCAT
The DNA here is from genome assembly GCF_042734395.1 of Amycolatopsis sp. NPDC059657. Classification (NCBI taxonomy): domain Bacteria; kingdom Bacillati; phylum Actinomycetota; class Actinomycetes; order Pseudonocardiales; family Pseudonocardiaceae; genus Amycolatopsis; species Amycolatopsis sp. NPDC059657. Next base: position 18,085 of record NZ_JBHWEB010000053.1, read on the forward strand.
CGGCGGCACCTCCGGCTCCCCCATCATCGACAGCGCGAGCGGCAAGGTCGCGGGCGTCAACAACACCGGCAACGAGGATGGCGCGCGCTGCACCGTCAACAACCCGTGTGAGGTCGCCCAAGACGGCACCGTGACCGTGCGCAAGGGCACGAACTACGGACAGCAGACCTACCGCTTCTACGGCTGCCTCAAGGCCAGTGAGCTCGACCTGAAGAACCCCGCCTGCGCGCTTCCCAAGCCGTAGCGATCACCCTGCCCGTCTGGCCGTCTCCGGCCAGGCGGGCAAGGCCGCGGCCGGTGGCCTGCCGATCAGCTCGGCGAAACAGTCGAGACGGCGGCGGCCGGTCACCTTGATGGCGGGGCCGCCACGGCGCGGGCCGACCAGCTGGGCGGGCACGCCGAGCGCCGCCAGCGCGCCGACCAGCGGCTCATGGGTTTCGGGCGCGTCGAGATCGACCGCCAGCAGATAAGCGTGCTCGGCGGACCGGCCGCAGGCCAGCGCCCACATCCGCAGCATCGCACCGTTCAGCCGGAATCCCGGCGGGACGGACTTCTCGGTGCCCCACTGGCCAGCCAGCGGCAGCAGGTCGATCCGGAACGGGGTCCTGACCAGCGGCTCACCCTCTTCGGACGCGCCGACCTCGGCGTCGACCCCGCGCCTGCGGCATTCGTGTGCGATCAGGCTCGCCCGCCACGGCTGCTCGACCCGCACGGTCAGCCGCGCGGCCGTCCCCCCGAAGCTCGCCAGCCGTCCCTGGCCGCACAGCAGCCCGGCGAGATCGGCGAGCCTCGGTCCACTGGCCTCGGCCGAGAAGAACGAGATCTGATCCACACCCCACAGGATAGAACACCAGTTCGATTAATGCCTAGGGCGCGTCTGATGGATCTCGTTCGATGAGAGTCGAGATCCAGGTGGTTCCTGGCGGTGCCGCGGCATCGCCCTCGTACCGGGTTGTACTCGGGTGATGCCGCGGTGCCGCCAGGGGCCGCCTGGGCTCGGCTATCGCGAACACGGATCCATCAGACACGCCCTAGGCTCAGTTGCCCTGCCTGGACAGCGGCGAGCCCGTTTCACCCGGTGGCGAGAGCTGCTGACAGCTCGGAGCCTGCCTGCTGGCCAGTGCCAGCTCGGGCACCGAGTGCAGGCCGCGCATCAGATCCAGCCGCGAAATGTCGTCCAGGGGGCCACCCGCGTCGGCCAGCGCCTTCTTGATCGCCGCCGGATCCTTCGCCGTCTCGAGCAGTTGCCTGGCCTCCGCGGCCCGCGTCCTGATGCCGGTGAACGACTGCGCGGCGTTGTCACGCACCGCGACGCCGCCCGCCACCGGAGACGGCCCGAGCTTGGCCAGCGTCGCGAGCGACCCGTCCAGTCCGCCGATCACGGAAGTGAGCAGCTCACGAGTGGTGACCGCGGCGCGCGCCGGGGAGCTGGGGTCGACGACCGGCATGGTCGACAGGGTCCGCACCAGGCCGAACGCGGCCTTGCAGTACCCCTCCGCCCAGAGCACCACCGGATCACCACCGGACCCGCCTGCCGAGCCGGGCCTGACGCCCGCCTGGGTTCTCGGCTGCTGCCCGCACGCGGCAAGGGACAAGCCGAGTAAAAGGCAAAGTCCTGTTGATATGGCGGCGAAAACGGTACTCCGCGGCCGCAAACTCCTTGCACCTCCTGCAAACGCAGTATCAAAAGCCGCTACCGACGGTACCGATCACACAGCGGTTTGCAAGTCGCCAGGCTGGACGTGCCTTATCCGGAAATGTTCTTGCAGTTGGGGGCTTTTTCGATCGCGGCCGCTAGTGCGGGCGAGGCTTGGAGGTCCTTGAGCGGGTCGACGATCGAGTCGGTGATCTCGGCCGCCGTCTGGAGCCCGGCCATCGCGTCGGTCAGCGCCTGCTGGTCACCTGGCGCCGCGGCGTCGAGCTTGGTCTTGGCCGCCTTGACCTTCTCGGCCGCCGGCTTGTAGGCGTCGATGAGCTTCTGCTTCGCCGTGTCGCCGATGGGGTCCGGTGCCTTCGCGAGCTTGCCGAGCGAGCCGACCGCGCCGTTGAGGGCGTCGTAGATCTTGCCATACAAGGCAGAGATGCTCTTGCGGCCCGCGTCGGGGTCGGACGGGTCCATGTTGCCGGAGTCCTGGCCCGCGTTCTCGATGGCCTTCAAGCCGGAGAGTGCGCCGCAGTAGTCGTTGACCCAGCCCGCCGGGTCGGTCGCGCCGGACGGCTGGACGGGAGCGGGCACCGGGGCCGACGTCGCGGAGGAGCCGGAGTCGGACGAGGCCGCGCTGGACTGGCCGGACGGCGGGGGCGACGCGTCCTTCTTCTCGTCGCCGCTGCAACCGGCGAGCGCGAGCGTGAGGGTGAGGCCAGCGGCCACGAGAGAGAGGCTGCGCCTCATTGAGCACTCCTTGGGGACGGGAAAGCCAACCGCAAGGCACGCTACTCGATCACAGCCGTTCTCGGGCCCGTCACAAAGTGGCGACGGACCCGAGCGACGTGCTTACTTCTTGTCCAGCGCCTTGCAGTTCGGCTGGTCCTTGCCAGCCGCTTCGAGCTCCGGGGCACCCTTGAGCTGCTTCTCCGGGTCGAAGCTGCTCAGCGCGGTGCCGACCGACTGGAAGGCCAGCGCGGCGGCGGCCACGGCCTGAGCGTCACCGGCGGGAGCGGCGTCGAGCTTCTGCTTGGCGGCCTTGATCTGGTCGTCGACCGGCTTCAGCGTGTCGAGGAAGGTCTTCTTCGCCTCGTCACCGGCCGCGACCGGGGACGCGGGCAGCTTGCTGAGCTTCTCGACGGCGGGGCTGATCGCGCCACCGATGGTCTCGAGCAGCTGGGACATGGCCTTCTGCTTCTCCGCCATCGAAGCGGTGTCGGCAGGCGGCTGGATCTTCGAAGCGTCGAGGTTGGCCAGCTCGGTGAGCGAGCCACAGAAGTCGTTGACCCAGGCGCCCGCGCCCGCGGCCGGAGCCGCGGCGGAGCTGCCAGGGGCGGGTGCCGGGGAGGAAGGCGACGGGGCGGCCGTCGACGGCTTGTCCGCGGAACCGCAGGCGGTGAGCGCCAGCGCCAGGGCGACCCCTGCGCCGGCAAGACTGAGGCTGCGCCTCATGGTGAACTCCTTAGTAAAGGGACTTTCAAGCAAACCGGACGGTACTCGATCACAAAACACAGCGGGCCCGCCACGCGAATAAGCGTGACGGGCCCGAGTGGGTTACAGCTGCTGCTAGCTCGCGACCTCGGCCGGAGTGTCCGACAGCACGGTGCCGCGCTTCTTCGAAACCACGATCGCCGCCACGATGATCGCGACCGCGACCAGCGAGATCACGATGCGCAGCGGGGTCGACGCGTCGGGGCCGATCGAGAACTGCACGACCGCCGGTGCGATCAGCACGGAGACCAGGTTCATCACCTTGATCAGCGGGTTGATGGCCGGGCCGGCGGTGTCCTTGAACGGGTCACCCACGGTGTCACCGATGATGGTGGCCTCGTGCGCGGCCGAGCCCTTGCCGCCGTGGTTGCCGTCTTCGACGAGCTTCTTCGCGTTGTCCCACGCGCCACCCGAGTTGGCGAGGAAAATCGCCATCAGGGTGCCGGTGGCGATGGCGCCTGCCAGGTAACCGGCGAGCGCGCCGGTGCCGAGGCCGAAGCCGACCGCGATCGGGGCGAACACGGCGAGCAGACCGGGCGTGGTCAGCTCACGGAGCGAGTCGCGGGTGACGATGTCGACCACGCGGCCGTACTCGGGGCGGGTGGTGCCCTCCATGATGCCCGGGATGTCGCGGAACTGGCGGCGCACCTCGTACACCACCGCGCCCGCGGCACGCGAGACCGCGTTGACCGCGAGACCCGAGAACAGGAACACGACCGCCGCGCCGACGATGACGCCGACCAGCGTCGCCGGGTTCACCACGTTGGCGATGAACTCACCCGTGCCGCCGACCGCCTTGGTGATGGCGTCGGAGTACGAACCGAACAGCGCCGTCGCGGCGAGCACGGCCGTCGCGATCGCGATGCCCTTGGTGATCGCCTTGGTGGTGTTGCCGACCGCGTCGAGCTCGGTGAGGATCTGCGCGGCCTTCTCGTCGACGTCACCCGACATCTCGGCGATGCCCTGCGCGTTGTCCGAGACCGGGCCGAAGGTGTCCATCGCGACGATGACGCCGACTGTGGTCAGCAGGCCGGTACCGGCGAGCGCGACAGCGAACAGCGCGACGCCGCCACCGAGCAGGTAGGCGCCGAACACGGCGCCCGCGATGACCAGCGCGGTGTAGACGGCGGACTCGAAGCCGACCGAGATACCGGCCAGGATGACCGTGGCCGCACCGGTTTCCGACGTCTTGCCGACATCCTGGACCGGCTTGTGCTCGGTGCCGGTGTAGTACCCGGTGAGCTTCAGGATGACCGCGGCCAGCACGATGCCGATGATCACCGAGACGATCGCGACGATCTGCGGGTTACCGTGCTCGCTGGTGGCACCGGAGGTGAACTCCGCGAACGTGCTGGGCAGGTACACGAACGCGGCGATGGCCGACAGCACCGCGGAGATGGCCGCGGAGATGTAGAACGCCCGGTTGATCGTGACCAGGCCGCCTTCGCCTTCCTTGGCCTTGGTGATGTAGACACCGATGACCGCGGTGATCACGCCGATCGCCGGGACGATCAGCGGGAAGATCAGGCCGTGCACGCCGAACGCCGTGCTGCCCAGGATCAGTGCCGCGACCAGCATGACCGCGTACGACTCGAAGAGGTCGGCCGCCATACCGGCGCAGTCGCCCACGTTGTCACCGACGTTGTCGGCGATGGTGGCCGCGTTGCGCGGGTCGTCCTCGGGGATGCCCTGCTCGACCTTGCCGACCAGGTCGGCGCCGACGTCGGCGGCCTTGGTGAAGATACCGCCGCCGACACGCATGAACATCGCGATCAGCGCGGCACCGAAACCGAAGCCTTCCAGCACCTTCGGTGCCTGGCCCGCGTAGACCATGACGACGACCGCGGCACCGAACAGGCCGAGGCCGACGGTGATCATGCCGACGACGCCACCGGTGCGGAACGCGATCCGCATGGCTACCTCACGACCACCCTCCTCTCGTGACGCCGCCGCGACCCGCAGGTTGGCCTGGGTGGCCAGCCACATGCCGAGGTAACCGATCGCGAACGAGAAAACCGCGCCGACCAGGAAGAACAAAGAGCGCCCGATGCGCTCGCTCCAGTCGGCGGCTGGCAGAGCGAACAGCAAGAAGAACACGATGGCACCGAAGACCACCAGAGTGTTGCGCTGTCGCTTCAGGTAGGCAGCCGCGCCTTCCTGCACCGCCTTGGCGATGTCCTGCATCTTGGAGGTGCCCTGGCCCGCGGCCAGAACCTCCTTGAGCAGCACATAACCGATGACGAGTGCGGCAAGGGCGACCACGGCGATCACACCGACGATGGTGTAATCACCTCCGGAGAGCTCTAGGCCCTCCGCGAGGAACTGCCGGGACATTCGTCCTCCATGAGACGTCGCCTTTTCCAATGCCGGAAGGCCGGTGAACCCGGCGCGCCGTCATTGGCGTGGGATCTACACCACAAGTGGTGTGGTTTGCCGGAGTGTATTGGTACTGCGTGGGACGTCGGCAAGGCGTCCCGATACTGATACGTTGAGTGATCTTGTGACACTGCTCACTAGATCGATTCTTCGCAGGCGTGGCAACGATTCCGGAACAGGGTTTCGGAGGTTGTCGGTGTGCTGTGCCAAGCTCGTCGGGTGGCAGGCGCGATGGACGGGGAGCGAGCGCGCGCACTGCTGCGCCGGATGACGGCAGGCTTGCCGGAGGACCTCAACCCGATCACCCATATAGCGCAATTTCCCGCCAGGATCGCGAGCTTCGCCGAGTGGCCGTCGTGGGCACCGCCGGAGGTGGTGGACGCGTTGCGCTCGTCGGGTGCCGAACGTGCTTGGACGCACCAGATCGAGGCTGCCGAACTCGCGCACTCGGGGCGCAACGTGGTCATCTCCACCGGCACCGCGTCCGGCAAGTCGCTGGCGTACCAGTTGCCCGTGTTGTCCGCACTGACCGCCGACGAGCGCGCGTGCGCGCTGTATCTCTCCCCGACCAAGGCACTGGGCGCGGATCAGCTGCGTTCGGTGTCCTCATTAGACGTGTCCGGCGTACGGCCGGCGTCCTTCGACGGCGACACCCCGATGGCCGAGCGGGACTGGGTGCGCGCGCATTCGCGGTGGGTGTTCACGAACCCGGACATGCTGCATCGCGGGATTCTCGCCTCGCACGCGCGCTGGGCGCGGTTCTTCAAGCGGCTGTCCTATGTAGTGGTCGACGAATGCCACAGTTATCGCGGGGTTTTCGGCTCGCACGTGGCACTTCTGTTGCGGCGGCTGCGACGGGTGGCCCGGCATTACGGCGCCTCACCGGTTTTCGTGCTGGCCTCGGCGACGACGGCCGAGCCGGCCGCGTTCGCGAGCAGGCTCATCGGAGCGGACTGCGCGGCCGTAACCGAGGATGTCTCGCCGCGCGGGCCACGCACGATCGCGCTGTGGGAACCGCCGCTGCTGGAAGACTTTTCCGGCGAGAACGGCGCCCCGGTCCGGCGATCGGCAGGTGCCGAAGCCGGCCGGATCCTCGCCGAACTGGTCATCGAGGGCGCGCGCAGCCTGGCTTTCGTGCGGTCACGGCTCGGCGCCGAGCTGACCGCGATCGGCGCACGCCGCATTCTGTCCGAAGTGGACAGTTCACTGCCGCCGCTGGTGGCCGCGTACCGGTCCGGCTACCTGCCGGAGGAACGGCGCGCGCTCGAAGCGGATCTGCTCGCCGGGCGGCTGCTGGGCGTCGCGACGACGAACGCGCTGGAGCTCGGCGTCGACATCGCCGGGCTGGACGCGGTGGTGCTGGCCGGTTATCCGGGCACGCTCGCCTCGTTCTGGCAGCAGTCGGGGCGGGCGGGCCGGTCCGGCGATTCGGCGCTGGTCGTGTTCGTCGCCCGCGACGATCCGCTCGACACCTATCTCGTGCATCACCCGGCGGCGATACTCGACCGCCCTGTCGAAACCGCCGTGCTCGACCCGGCGAACCCGTATGTGCTGGCACCCCAGCTGGCCTGCGCGGCGGCGGAGTTGCCGCTGACCACGGGTGAGCTGGACGCGTTCGGCGGCGAAGCGGCGAAATCCGTGCTGGACGGCCTGGTGGCCGATGGTGTGCTCCGGCGGCGGCCGAGTGGCTGGTACTGGACGTCACGGGACCGGCCGCAGCACGAGGTGGACATCAGGGGATCCGGCGGCGAGCAGATCGCGGTGGTGGAAGCGGATTCCGGCCGGATGCTCGGCACGGTCGACCCTGGCTCGGCGTGTTTCACCGTGCACCCGGGCGCGGTGTACCTGCATCAGGGCAAGTCGTACGTCGTCGACGAGCTGGACTTCGAAGCCGGGCTCGCGATGGTCCACGCCGAGGCGCCCGACTGGAACACCCAGCCCCGCGAAGTGGTGGACATCGCCGTGCGGAAGACGGTGCTGCGCAAGGATTACGGCGGCGTCAGTATCTGCCTCGGCGAGGTGGCCGTGACCTCACAGGTGGTCGGCTATCTCCGGCGGCGGCCATCCGGTCAGGTGCTCGACCATGTCTCGCTCGACCTGCCGGAGCAGGTACTCGAGACGCGGGCGGTCTGGTACACGATCTCGCCCGAACTGCTGGAGGTGTGCGGGGCACCGGGGGGGGGGGGGCGCGGGGCCGCCGGCGGGGCCCGCGGGCCGGGCGGGCGCCCCGCCCCCGCGGCGGGGCCGGGGCACCCCATGGGCCCCGGGGGCCCCCGGGGGGT
>NZ_JBHWEB010000053.1:25888-60911 GCF_042734395.1 Amycolatopsis sp. NPDC059657
ATTGTCGGCCTCCCCCGGCGGGGGCTGGTACCGGTGCGGGGGGGGGGGGTGACCACGATCCGGCCCTCACTGGGGGGGGGGGGGGGGGCCCGGGGGGGCGCCGCCCTGACCCCGGCCCGCGTCCCCGGTGCCCTGCATGCCGCCGAGCACGCGGCGATCGGCCTGCTACCGCTGTTCGCCACGTGCGACCGATGGGATATCGGCGGAGTGTCCACCGCGTGGCACGAAGACACCGGGGAGGCGACGGTGTTCGTTCACGACGGTCATCCCGGGGGTGCGGGATTCGCCGACCGCGGCTTCGCCGCGGTGTTCCCATGGTTGGACGCGACGCGGGAGGCGATCATCTCCTGCGAGTGCCCGACGGGTTGCCCGTCCTGTGTTCAGTCGCCGAAATGCGGGAACGGCAACGATCCACTGGACAAGGCGGGTGCCGTGGCCGTGCTGGATACCGTGCTCGGGGCTTTGCGTCAGCACGGCGGCCAGTCCGGCCACGGGGTGGATCAAGCGGCCGAAGACTCGACCAGGTGAATCGCGTGCTCGCCTTCGAGCGCGCGCACCAGAACCTCGTGCACGGCGGCGGCTTCCGGCAGCTGCCAGCCCCAGACCTCGGGCTTGACCCGCCAGTGCACGACACCGTGCTGGAAAGGCGACGGCGGCAGCGGGATCCAGCTGCCGGCGCCGTGCCATTCGATGGAGGCCTGCGCGGCCAGTGCGGCGGGGATGCTCGCCGCCGCGGTGGTGAGGAACAGCCAGCGGCCGTTCGGCATGGCGACGATGGGCGCGGGGTGCCCGGTCGCACGCAGCAGGCGGGCGGCGCGCTTGCCGAGCTCGTCGTCGACCTCGATCGCGTCGAGCACGGTGCCGGTCGCCACGAGGAGGCTGTGTGTCTTGTCGCAGAACCACTCCGCCACCTGGTGCGGGTGGGCGCCGATGACGTCGGTCCAGTTGTCGTACGCCGGCACGGGCCTGCGCCAGGTCAGGTCGTCGTCCTCGCCGCGCACCGCGACGGGGTTGACACCCGGCAGCACCGGCCAGCCACGCCACGCGAGACCGATCGCCTCGGCGCGCAGCTCGATGCGGAAAGCGTTGCGCCAGCTGTCCGGCCAGTTCGCGTCCAACATTGTCTTCCTGCCTCCATCTGCTCAAGCTCTGCCGCCGCTAGCCCGTAGTGGCGTACATCTCAATAAACGGCAAGTTGCACATTGCCGATAGGACCCGCTCGACAACCGGTGGTTACGGGGCGATGAACGCGCGGTAGTTCAACGGCTGGACCGAACTGCCGCTTACCGATCATCCGGTCGACGGCACCGCTGCGGGGCCGTTCGCCGCAGGCCGAACCAGGGGCGACGGTTTCGTGGGCTTCCGCGTGCTTCTTGAGGTACGCCGTTCGGCGGGAGCCAAAAGTTTCAAACGACCGCTCGGCGCGTGAGGACGACCGCTGCTCGTGATCTGGACCACTCAACTTCGCGGTCGGCGGGATCAGCCGCACCGTCCACTCATCGGCCGCTCGTCTCCGGAGCCGCTCACGGTGGGCGGTCGACCGGCCCGGCACGCGCACGCGCCGCCACCGGACCCAACGGACCGAGTACCCCGGCGAGTTCCATCCGAACCTCGACGAGCGCGTCACCGGACTCGAACCGGCACCCGCTCAGTCCTATTCCCATGGCGTCGGTGACCCGGCGCGCCCGTTCACAGGACAGCCCGCCCGCCGCCGCCAGCGCGCCGAGGTCGGCCGCGGTCTCGGCCCGCCGACGGCAGATCGAGGCGATCCCGACCCAGCACACGGTCATCCCGATCAGCAGCACCAGCAGCACGGCCACCGCCGCGAACACCGACGCGGAGCCGTTGTCCCGTTCACCCGACACCGGACACCCCCGGTTCGAGCAAGGTGAACGCCGTCGCACGCACCCGCGCGCCGAACAGCAGCCCGCCTGCCGGAGCCACACCGACCTCGACGGTCACCGCGTCACCCTCGGCCCGCACGGCCAGCCGCGCGCCACCCGGTGCGATGGCCAGCACCGCGCTTTCGGCTTGCTGCCGCTGACCGCGCGACACCAGCCGCGCCGCCTCACCGGCGGCATCGGTGCACCTGAGCAGATCGACGACCACGGCGAGCCCGGCAAGCAGCGAAGCCAGCACGAAAGCCATCGCGCCCAGCGCGACCGCGGCCTCCACGGTCACCGCTCCCCGATCACCGTCCATCACGTACCCACCGAGAGCGCTCGTTCGATCAGCCCGCGCAACGCGTCGGCCGCCCAGTCGCTGGTGACGATCAGATAGATGACACCGGCGATGGCCGCGCCGGCGAGCGTGATCAACGCGTACTCGGCCGAGATCGCGCCCGCGTCGCCGTACAGGAACCGCTTTTCCATGGCTGTCTCCTCTTATCCAGTAGGTCAATGCGGGGTCAGCAGCCCGGCCGTGAGCCCGGCGACGACCGGAGCCACACCCAGGCAGAAGAAGGCGGGCAGGAAGCACAGCCCGAGCGGCCCGGTGATCAGCACGCCCACGCGTTGCGCCCGCGCCTCGGCCTCGTCCGAGACCGTGGCGCGCAGCCGGACGGCCAGGTCCGCGACCGCCTCGGCCAATGCTGTCCCGGACCGCGCGGTCCGGCGGGCCGCTCTCGCCAGCTCGGCGAGCCCGTCACAGCAGGCGACCGGTTCCCACGCGAGCACCGGATCGGCTCCGAGTTCGAGCAGATCCGCCGTCGCGCGCAAGGCGTCGTCCGCCGCGGTGGCACCGGTGACCGCGCGAACGGCCTCGGGCACCGGAAGCCCGGAGCGCAAGCAAGCAGCCAGCAGGTCCAGCACGGCCGCCATCCGCAACGGGTCACCCCGCGTCCGCTTCCGCCTCGGCCATCGCCAGGCCACGTGCCGCCCGGCAGGGTTCAGGCTCCGCATCCGATCCACCGCACCCAGCGCCGGTGGCAGTGCCGACAGCCCGGCCGCGAACAAGACCATGGCGCTCATACCGTCACCACCCGCCGCGTCAGCCGCGAACTCCACGCGAGTCCCGCGGCGATGAAGCCGGCGCCCAGTACCAGCAGCACCTGACCCGGCGCTGTCGCGGTCAGCACCCTCGCCGGGTCCGCTCCCATCGCCTGCCCGAGCGCGATGCCCAGGCACGGCAGGAAGGCCAGCACGGACGCGCTCGACCTCGGCCCCGCCAACCTCGCGTCGGCCTGCCTGGCGAGCCGCACACTCAGCTCGACATCACGCCGGACGGCGTCGAGCACCTCGGCCATCGGCAAGCCATGGCGCTGTGCGAGCGTCCACGCGCCGGTGAGCCTGCCGAGCGGCCCGTCACCCGGCGACTCGGGGAACGGCCCGTCCAGCCGCGCCGCGGCGGCGACCGTCCGCATCGCCCGCGCCGCCTCACCTGTCGCCTCCCTGGCCGCCGACTCCGCGGCCGCGATCGGATGCGCACCGGCTCGCAGTTCGGTGACCATCGCGCGCAACGCTTCGGCGAATCCGTCCCCCTCGGCGAGCCTGGTCCGCATGGCATCGCGCTCCCGTCGATCACGCCGCACGGCGAACCCGAGCAACGCGGCGGCCAGCCCTCCGCCCGGCCAGGCGAGCATCGTGGAGACGATCAGCGCCAAGCCGCCCAGACCGGTCCGCCACCATCGCCGCGGCCAGTCACGGCTCGACGGGCGGATCCGACCGGCCAGCCCGGCGAGCCGGGCGCTCGCACAGGTCGCGGGCCAGCACAGGAGCGCGGCCAGCCCGAGCAACGCGCTCACCACGGCGACGCTCCGGTGAGCAGTCCGGTGAGGACGGGACGATGCTCGGTCCAGCGGCCCGCGTGCCACACCCGGCACACCCGTACCCCGGCACCGCCGAGCCGCACGACCCCGATCTCGTCGAGCCGCCGCCCGCGACCGGGGATCCGCCGCATGTGCAGCACCACCCGCACCGCGGCGCCGAGCTGGCTGTGCAACGCGGCCCTGGCCAAGCCACCGAGCGCGGCCAGCGCCTCCATCCGGGCGGGGACTTCCTGCGGCGAGTTGGCGTGAAGCGTGCAGGCACCCCCGTCGTGGCCGGTGTTGAGCGCGTTGAGCAGGTCGACGGCCTCCTGCCCGCGAACCTCGCCGACCACGAGCCGGTCAGGGCGCATCCGCAGTGCTTGACGTACCAGCTCCCGCAGCGTCACCTCGCCGACGCCTTCGATGTTCGGCGGCCGCGCGATCAGCCTGACGAACTGGGGATGCGCCGGTTGCAGCTCGGCCGCGTCCTCCACGCAGACAATGCGTTCCGACCGCGCGACCGCGCCGAGCATGGCCGCGAGCAGCGTGCTCTTGCCGGAGCCCGTGCTGCCGGTGACCAGGAACGCAAGGCGCGCCGCGATGATCGCTTGCAGCAGTTCCTTGCCCGCGGTGTCGAACGTGCCGAGCGAGCACAGCGTGGCGAGGTCGTGCGAGGCCGGGCGCAACACGCGAAGTGACAAGCAAGTCCCGTCCGCGGCTATCGGCGGGAGCACGGCGTGCAGCCGCACCCTGCCGTGCGGACCGGAACCCGGCAGCCAACCGTCCACATAGGGCTGGGCGTCGTCGAGCCTTCGCCCGGCGAGCAACGCCAGCCGCTGCGCGAGCCTGCGCACCGCGGCCTCGTCTTCGAACACGACGTCCGACAGGCGAAGGCCGTACGAGCCATCGGTCCACACCTCGCCGGGCTTGGTCACCAGCACGTCGGTGGTGTCCGGATCCTCGAGCAATGGCTCCAGCACACCGGCACCGACGAACTCGTGCCGCAGGGAACGCAAGGCGCGCAACAGATCCACGTGCCCGATGGCACCACCGGCCTCGGCGCGGACGGCGTCGGCCACGGCCGCGGTGTCGGGCGCGGACCCGGCCGACGCCAGGCGCAGGCGGACACGTTCGACGAGTTCGGCGCTCATGCCGCCACCTCGTCAGGCAGCGCGCGCAGCACGGCGCGGGCGGTGACGCCGAGCGGCCCGCGGGGGTTCAGCTCGAACTTGCCTCTGTCGAGCGCCAGCGCGAGCCCACGTTCGGGCGGCATCCAGGTCAGCAATGGCAGCCCGACCGTTCCCGCGATCTGCGCCGCCGGGATCTTGTCGGGTGAAGGCCCTCTGACGACCAGCGCCACCCGCGACGCACGATGTTCCAGATAGCGCTGGATGCGTTGCGCGGCAATGGATGCGCGTACTTCGGCCGGAACGACCACGACCACCAGATCGGCGATGCCGACCACCGCCTCGGTGGTACGCCCGAGATTGCGGGGCAGGTCGCACAGGACCTTACGGCCCGCCCGGCGCCCGGCTTCGGCGACGGCCGTCACGGCCTCCACAGAGGACCCGCCACCGTCCCTGTCATAAGAGACGAAGGACAGCCGTCCACCGCGGTATTCATGAGCGGGCAGTGCTTCACGCAAGGCCGTCATCGACACCCGGCCGGAGCCGACCTGCAGCTCGGACCAGCGCAGCCCGCCCCGCGCCTCCGCGCCGAGCACGATGTCGATCCCGCCGCCGAGTGGATCGCAGTCCATCAGCAGCGCGCTGCCACCCTCCCGGCAGACGGTCATCGCGACGGCCGCGGTGAGCACCGAAGCGCCCGCGCCGCCGCGCCCGCCGAGGAACCCGATGATCCGGCCGCCGGGCACGTCAGGGCCGTCGACCACATCGGCGAGCTCGGCGATCAGCGCGGCCTCGTCCTCCGGCAGGCTCAGCACCCGCTCGACGCCCGCGTCGAACACGGATCTCCAGACCGGCGGGGCCGGCGCGCCCTTGCACACCAGGAAAACCCCGCGTCTTCGTGGCAGCGCGTTCTGCTGCATCGCGGCTTCCTCGTCGAGTATCACCATGGGCGCCCGCGCCCAGCTCGTCCGTGCGGCCACCAGGTCCGGCGCGCGTTCGGTACTGCAGCCCACCGCTGCCGCGAGACGGATCACTTCGTCGATGACGGTTTCGTCGTTGGCCACGATGAGTGGCCGTGTGCCGGTAGTCATGCCAACCCCCTGCTGCGTCGATTTCGGTCGATGCCTCCACCGTCACGCATGCGCCACGGCCGCCACAACGCCCGATCCCCGCACCTGTGGATAGCCACCCCGATGTGGATAACTCCGCGGGAAACACCGTTTCCGCGGCGCGAGTTGTCGGCCCTGTGTGGTATGCGCGAGACGGCCGCGCCGGCCGGGAGCCCGAAAACACTGTCCCGCAACAAGATTTGGTCGTCGAGACCAGCCGCTCGAGTGTTCTTTGGTCCCCAAGACCAGTGCCCGAAGGGCGGAAAAACGGGCGAAAGTCAGCAGCACGCACGCGAGTTCGCCGTGTGCGCCCGCACGTTCGACCCGGGTTCGTATTCGCCCACCCCGCGAAAGACATCCGGCACACTGTTTTCGCGCTATGCGAAACGGCGTTTTCCACTTCCGGTCCCGCCCCCTGAAACCCTTGCGGGCCTTGGGAAAGACGAAGAAGAAAAGGGACGACCCCCGCCAGGGGGGAGGGGCGGGGGTCGTCGGGGGTTCAGCCCCGGGGGGTCGGACTGAACCTGGCCGGTGTAGCACCGGACTCGCCAACTGTAACTCCATCCGCGCCATCGCGGCACTTCTGGGCACACCCACAATTCGATAACGGCATCAGCGGCCAATCCGCACCCGCTGTGATGAATTTTCCATCGGATCTTGCCGTTCGTGACCGACCAGCAAGATCGAAGACGCGAATACTCCTATTGTGGTGGGGTGGCCGAACCGAACTTCCCTGCCGTACCAGCCGATGTGGCGCCGAACCGGGTCGCGGCGTTCTTCGATCTGGACAAGACGATCATCGCCTCGTCGAGTGCGCTCGCCTTCAGTAAACCGTTGCTGAGAGAGGGGCTCATCAACCGCCGTGCCGCTTTACGGAGCGCGTACGCGCAGCTTGTTTTCTCGCTCGCCGGCGCGGACGCGGGAAAAACCGAGCGGATGCGCCAGGAGGTGTCGGCGCTGTGCGCGGGCTGGGATGTCGCGCAGGTCTCCGCGATCGTCGAGGAGACGTTGCACGATGTGGTCGATCCGCTCGTCTACGTCGAGGCGACCGAGCTCATCGCGCGGCACAAGGCGGACGGGCACGACGTGATCGTGCTCTCGGCCACCGGCGAGGAGGTGGTGGCGCCGGTCGCGCGGATGCTGGGCGCGACGCGCAGCGTGGCCACCAGGATGCAGATCGTGGACGGCCGGTACTCGGGCCAGGTGGACTTCTACTGCTACGGCGAGAACAAGGCGCTCGCCGCGAAGGACCTCGCCGCCACCTACGGCTACGACCTCGCCCAGTGCCACGCTTACACCGATTCGAGCACCGACATCCCGCTGCTCGAAGTGGTCGGGCATCCGTACACGGTCAATCCGGACCGGCTGCTGCGCAAGCACGCCGCGACCAAGGACTGGCCGGTGCTGACGTTCGACAACCCGATGTCACTGCGCAACCGGCTGCCGCTCGCGTCACCCACAGCGGTGGCGCTGGGACTGGGCGTGGCCGCCGCGGGGGTGACTTGGTATGGCCTGGCGAGGCGCCGGAAGGACCGTTAGCGCCCGGCTTGTCACCCTTGTCGGCGCTGCGTGCACCCACACGGCGGTACCGGGCTGGCTTTCCTTAGACAGGACCAAGAATTCTATGTCGCTCAGGGTAGGGAAGTCACTAGATCGAGCCTCTGTACCGGTGCACCCATCCGCGCTCTTGAAGTGACTCCCATCACGGCGTAGAAAGTAAGTGCGGACGTTTGGTCGGCCAGGGAAAAGGTAGAAGAGAAGCCTTTTCCACCCCGGGAAACCTCCGTGCGCGGACTCCGGGCACCCACGCGCAGCGCGCCGCGGGAGGCTCGTCGTCTAGGGACTGCGTAGTGGGACGCCACACGCCGAGTCCATGAAGGTACGACCAGAGTTGCACGCTTGGTCACCCGAAAGTTCGCGCGAGGGCGGCGCCCGTTGGCTTCGGCCGACGGGCGCCGCCAGCGTTAAAACACTTTCGTCAGGTGCCGCGTGGCACCCGAGGCCGACTAATGCAGGAGGTCTTCTCGCGAGGGACTCAAGTTAGTCACAGCAAAAGATGAAAATGTTTTTTCACGACCTATCGGGAGGCGTGGAAGGGCACCTTCCTCTTACTGGCCACGATGAAGGACGTCTCGCGCACACGCGCGGGGCGTCCTTCCGCTTTTGGCGGACGAAATTCCGCGACATTGGGCTGCGTGGCCGATAGACAACCCCCTGGCACGTGAGTAGCTTTCCGATATCGGCTCGTTCGGGTGAGAAACTCCCGAGCGGCCGTTTCGTGCTGCGACGCCGCCGCCGGCGCCGCGCGGATACTGGGAGGCTGCCTTGAGCATCCGACGTGTTCTTCCTCGCCGAGTCTTCGTGCTGTCGATGGCGGGCGCACTCGCCGTGACCGGCGCGGGCGCCGCGGTCGCCGCACCGGCCGGTCAGACTGGGCGGGTGGACACCTTCGCGGCCGAAGCGCAGCGCACCCTGCACGGGCTGACCCTCGAGCAGAAGGTCGGCCAGCTGTTCGTCACCTGGGTCAACGGCAAGTCGGCCGACGAGGTCAACGCGAAGAACCAGGCGGACTTCGGCGTCGACACCCCCGCGCAGGTCATCGAGAAGTACCACCTCGGCGGCGTCATCTACTTCAACAACGACTCGCGGGACAACTTCGACGACCCGGTGCAGGTCGCGAAGCTGTCCAACGGCCTGCAGCAGGCGGCCACGCACAGTGGCGCGCGCATCCCGTTGCAGATCGCGACCGACCAGGAGGGTGGCACGGTCACCCGGATGGGCGCCCCGGCGACCGAGTTCCCCGGCGCGATGGCGATCTCGGCAGGCCGCAGCGCCGCCAACGCGACGGCCGCGGCCACCATCCTCGGCAAGGAACTGCGCGCGGTCGGCATCAACCAGAACTTCGCGCCGGACGCGGACGTGAACTCGAACCCGGTGAACCCGGTGATCGGCATCCGCTCGTTCTCCGGCCAGCCGGGACTGGCCAGCCAGTTCGTGACCGCCGAGGTCAAGGGCTACCAGGACGGCTACCGGCTCTCGCAGACTGTGTCAGCCACCGCGAAGCACTTCCCCGGCCACGGCGCCGCGCCGACGGACAGCCACACCGGACTCCCCCGCATCGACAGCACCGAAGAGCACTGGCGCGAGACCGACGTCCCGCCGTTCAAGGCCGCCATCCGCGCGGGCATCGACTCGATCATGACCGCGCACATCCAGTTCCCCAGCCTCGACCCGTCGCTCGAACCGGCGACGCTGTCGAAGCCGATCATCACCGGCAAGCTGCGCGACGAACTCGGATACAAGGGCGTCATCGTCACCGACTCGCTCGAGATGCAGGGCGTGCGTGAGATGCACTCCGACGCCGAGATCCCGCTGCTCGCGCTCAAGGCCGGCGCCGACCAGCTGCTCATGCCGGTGCACCTCGAGGTGGCCATCAACTCCGTGGTCGACGCGGTGCGCAAGGGCGAGTTGAGCGAGCGGCGCATCGATGAGAGCGTGCTGCGCATTCTCACGCTGAAGCTCAAGCGCGGCATCCTGTTCACCCCGTTCGTCGACACCTCGAAGGTCATGGGACAGCTCGGCACTCCGGCGAACCTCGCGAAGGCGCAGGCCATCGCCGACCGCTCGATCACGTTGCTGCGCAACGACGGCGGCGTGCTGCCGCTGAAGCAGAAGCCAGCCTCCGCGCTGATCACCGGCTGGGGCGTGTCGACGACCGCGCAGCTCGCCGCCAGATTCACGGCGCACGGAACCGCGGCGACCGCGTTGCAGACCGGGCAGGCCCCGTCGGACGCGGCGATCGCGCAGGCCGTCGCGGCGGCGCAGGGCAAGGACGTGATCGTCGTGCTCACCAACAACATCCGGCTGTTCCCGTTGCAGCTGAAGCTGCTCAACGCGTTGAACGCCACCGGGAAGCCGGTGGTCGCGGTCGCGGCGGCGATTCCGTACGACGCCGGGTACGACGAGACCGTGAAGACGTGGCTCGCCAGCTATGGCTACATCACGCCGACCGTCGAAGCGCTGGCGAAGGTGGTGCTCGGTGAGGTCGCGCCGCAGGGCAAGCTGCCGGTCGACATCCCGGTGGGCACTGACCTGGCCAAGGTCAAGTACCCGTTCGGCCATGGGCTCTCGTGGTGAGCCTCAACCGGCGGGCGTTCCTGGCGGCGGGCGCGGCGCTGACGACTAGCGTCGCTAGTTCGTCTAGCAGCGCTATGGCTAGCAACGCTAGCGCGACTAGCGCTGCTAGCTCGACTAGCGATGCTAGCGCGGGGCCCGCGGGCGAGGAAGGCCACGGCGGCGTCCGCACCGGCGCGGAAATCCTTGCCGCACAAGGCTGGCGCCTGTTCGCGGGTCGCAAGGTCGGCGTGCTGTCGAACCCGACGGGCGTGCTCGCGAACGGTGACCACATCGTCGACTCGATGGTCGCCGCCGGGATCCGCCCCGCCGCCGCGTTCGGCCCGGAGCACGGCTTCCGCGGCAGCGCGCAGGCAGGCGGATCCGAAGGCGACTACACGGACCCACGCACCGGCGTTCCGGTGTACGACGCGTACGGCGTCGACGCGGCCAAGCTCGCCGCGATGATCACCAAAGCGGGCGTCGACACCGTCGTCTTCGACATCGCGGACGTCGGCGCGCGCTTCTACACCTACATCTGGTCGCTCTACACCGCGATGGTCGCAGCCGCGAAGGCCGGAGCGTCCTTTGTGGTCTTGGACCGGCCGAACCCGTTGGGCGGCAAGGCTTACGGCCCGATGCTGAACCCGGCGTTCAGCTCCGGGATCGGCCGCAAGCCGATCGTCCAGCAGCACGGGATGACCGCGGGCGAGCTCGCCAGGTTCTACGTCGGCGAATTCCTTCCCGCCGAGGGCGTGAAACTCCCGAAGCTCGACATCGTCCAGGTTCGTGGCTGGCGGCGCGATCAGCATTTCGCGCGGACCGGGCTCGACTGGATCCCGCCGAGCCCGAACATGCCGACCCCGGAAACGGCGCACGTCTACCCGGGCACCGGCATGTTCGAAGGGACCGTCTTTTCCGAGGGCCGCGGCACGACGCGCCCGTTCGAGATCATCGGCGCGCCCGGCATCGACTGGCGCTGGCGCGAGAAGCTGGCCGAGCTGCGGCTGCCCGGCGTGAAGTTCCGCGAGACGTACTTCGTGCCGACGTTCGGCAAGTTCGTCAACGTGACCTGCGGTGGCGTCCAGCTGACGGTGACGGACCCGCGCGCGTTCGACGCGATCCGCACCGCCGTCGCGATGCTCGTGACCGGCAAGCAGCAACCCGGTTTCGCATGGCGGCCCGACAACTACATCGACAAGCTGTCCGGTTCCGACCGGCTGCGCACGATGGTCGACGCCGGCGCGGGCGTCGACGAGATCACTGGTTCTTGGCAAGACGAGCTCGGCCGGTTCGACAGGCAGCGGCAGCAGTACTTGATCTATAGGTGAGGCACTCATGAAAAGGTGGATCCGGGTCGCGGCGATACTGACCGCCGCGGCGGTCACCTTCTCCGGAACGAGCGCGATGGCGAGCACGGAAAGCCACCTGAGCGGGCGGTTCGACCGTCCTCAGCGTGACTTCGCGCCCGCGTGGACGACGCTGCGCGACGGCTCGCCGTCGAGCGCCGGGCTGGACCCGGCGCCGATCAAGGCCGCCGAGCGGTTCCTGGAGAGCTGGACCAAGCCGGACACCACCGGCCACCCGCACTTCGCGGGCGCGGTGGGCCTGCTCGCCCACGACGGCACGATCGTCGACAAGTACACGGTCGGCGGCGCCGTCCGGTACGCCGACGCCGCGGGCACCGAGCTGCCGCCGGAGCAGCAGGTGCCGATGCGGATGGACACCATCTTCGACATGGCGTCGGTGTCGAAGCTGTTCACCTCGATCGCCGTGCTGCAGCTGGTCGAGCAGGGCAAGGTCGCGCTCGACGCCCCGGTGATCACCTATCTGCCCGAGTTCGGTGTGAACGGCAAGGAAGCCATCACCGTCAAGCAGCTGCTCACGCACACCTCGGGGTTCGACGCCGACCCCAGGCCGTCGCTGTGGGCCGGTTACCCGGACATCCCGTCGCGCCGCAAGGCCGTGCTGGACAGCAAGCTGAAGAACGCGCCGGGCACGACGTACCTCTACTCCGACATCAACCTGCTGACGCTGGGCTTCCTCGTCGAGAAGCTGACCGGCTCGACGCTCGACGCCGTCGTGCGCGACCGGATCACCGCGCCGCTGGGCATGACCGACACCGGGTACAACCCGCCCGCGGCGAAGCTGAACCGGGTAGCGGCGACGGAGTTCCAGTCGAACCCGCCGCGCGGCATGGTCCGCGGCTCGGTGCACGACGAGAACGCCTGGTCGCTGGGTGGCGTCGCCGGGCACGCGGGCGTCTTCTCGACCGCGGGCGACATGGTCGTGCTCGGCCAGGCGATCCTCAACGGCGGCAGCTACCGCGGGCACCGGATCCTGCGGCCGGAGACCGTCCGGAGCATGCTCACGGACTACAACCAGGCCTTCCCCGGTAACAACCACGGATTGGGCTTCGAGCTCGACCAGATGTGGTACATGGGCGCACTGGCCTCGCCGAGCACCGCCGGGCACACCGGCTACACCGGCACTTCGTTCGTCATCGACCCCGAATCGCGGTCGGTGGCCATCCTGCTGACCAACCGGGTGCACCCGAGCCGCGGCTGGGGCTCGATCAACCTCGCGCGCGAGACCTGGGCGAGCTCACTCGTGAAGGCCATGACGGTCCGCCCGGAGGCCGGGCGCGATTACTGGGCCACCACGATCGGGGACGCGAGCTCGGCCACCCTCACGACCGGGCAGCTCAAGGCGGGCTCGCTCAAGGTGACTTTCGACGCCTTCGTCGACTCGGAAGAAACTGACCTTCTCTCCTTGGAGTCGAGTGCGGACGGGGCGTCATGGACCCCCGTCAAGATGCGCGCGCACGGGCCGGGAGCGCCCCTTTCTGAATCGATTTCGTTGTCCGGCCACGGTCACCGCCAGTGGTGGCGAGTAATCGCGAACGTGACTACAGCCACTCCGGTAATACTTCGGTGGCGCTACGCGACCGACGCCCGTTACACGGGCCGCGGAATTCATCTTGATGACATCCGAGTCACAGAGAGCGGTCGAACAGTTATCGACGGTGAGCATCACCCGTCAATCTTCACCGCATCGGGTTGGGCACTGAACTCTCGGTGACCGAAGGTAAGAATCTGGCAAAAATACCGTGCCGCTGAGCGGGATTGCCCCCGTTACAGTGCGACTCTACGTTGCCAATCTGTTAGCTCGGGGACGTTAACGGCTGGGACCTGGTTAGCGACTTTCAGTTCAACGATTAATCGCAAAAGCATCCGCAGACACGGATGGGTTGCGATCTCCCCGAAGGGTGTGGGTAGCCTTGTCTCAAATGCCGACGGTTAGTAACTTTCCCACGGTGGACACTGCCGATTCAGTGACGGTGACGGCGCCGCCCGAGTCCGTGCCTGTTCAGCACCAGGCACGCGACGCGGAAGCGAGCCCGCTCGTCCGGATCCGGTCGCTCCTGCCTGGTCTGGCCCGCGCCGAGCAGCGTGTCGCCAAGGTGGTCCTCGAGGACCCCGCGTCCGTCGCGCGCCGCAGCATCACCGAGGTGGCGCTCGCCGCGAACACCAGCGAGACCACGGTCACCAGGTTCTGCAAGGCCGTCGGTGTCGGCGGCTACCCGCAGCTGCGCATCGCGCTGGCCGCGGACACCGCTCGCTCCGAAGCCCGTTCCAGCCGCAACCTCGGCGGCGAGATCAGCCCGGACGACGACCTGCAGTCGGTCATCAACAAGGTCAGCTTCGCCGACGCGCGCGCCGTCGAAGAGACCGCCGAGCAGCTCGAGGTCGAGACCCTGCAGAAGGTCATCGACCTGGTCGCCTCCGCGGGCCGGGTGGACGTCTACGGCGTCGGCGCGAGCGCGTTCGTCGCGGCGGACCTGCAGCAGAAGCTGCACCGCATCGGCCGGATCAGCTTCGCCTGGTCGGACACGCACATCATGCTGACCTCGGCCGCCGTGCTGGGTGACGCGGACGTCGCGGTCGGCATCTCGCACACCGGCGCGACCACCGACACGGTCGAGGCGCTGCGCGTGGCCCGTGAGCACGGCGCGACCACCATCGCGCTGACGAACTTCCCGCGCTCGCCGATCACCGAGGTGGCCGACTACGTGCTCACCACCGCGGCCCGCGAGACCACGTTCCGCTCCGGCGCCACGGCGAGCCGCATCGCGCAGCTCACCGTCATCGACTGTCTCTTCATCGGTGTCGCGCAGCGGCACATGGACGACGCCGTCAACGCGCTCGACGCGACGCGCGACGCCGTCGGCTCACACAGGCTCGGAGTTCGCCCCGATGGCAGGCGGCGGCCCCGGGAAACCGGCAAATGAACGATGACCTAGAAGCGAGGCGCATGATGACCGTCCCACGGCAGGTGGTGCACGTCGATTCGCCGACCGAGCAGCGGAATCCGCGCACCACCGACATCGACCTGATGTCGACCATCGGCATCCTCGGCGCGATCAACGCCGAGGACCGCCGGGTGCCGGACGCGGTGAACGCGGTGCTCGGCCAGCTGGCCGTCGCCGTCGACCACGCCGTGGAAGCGCTGCGCGGCGGTGGCCGGGTGCACTACGTCGGGGCCGGTACGTCCGGCAGGCTGGCCACGCTCGACGCGGCCGAACTGGTGCCCACGTTCAACGTGCCGCCGGACCTGTTCGTCGCGCACCACGCGGGCGGCGAGCGGGCACTGCGCCAGGCCGTGGAGAACGCCGAGGACGACGCCATGGCGGGCGCGGCCGAGATGACGTCGTCGGTGGAGCCCGGCGACTTCGTGCTCGGGCTCACCGCGTCCGGCCGGACGCCGTTCGTGCTCGGTGCGCTCGCCGCGGCCGCCCGCCGCGGCGCGAAGACCGGGCTCGTGTCCGGCAACGCCAAGGGTTCGAAGCCGCCGGGCGTCGACGTGCTCATCGCGGTCGACACCGGCCCCGAGGCCATCGCGGGCTCGACCAGGATGAAGGCGGGCACCGCGCAGAAGCTGATCCTCACGTCGTTCTCGACCGCGACGATGATCAAGCTCGGCAGGACGTATTCGAACCTGATGGTCAGCATGCGCGCGACGAACGCGAAGCTGCGCGGCCGGACGGTGCGGATACTGCAGGAGGCCACCGGCATGACCATGGCGGTGTGCTCCGACGCGCTCACCGAAGCCGACGGCGAACTGAAGGTCGCGCTGGTCCACCTGCTCTCCGGGGTGGACGTCCGCGGCGCGGCGGCCGCGTTGTCGGCCAACGACGGGCATGTACGCAAGGCACTGGATTCGTTGCACATAAGGGCTAGTTAGTCAGTTCAGTTCGCTCGATCGATGCCACTGTTCAGGCATGGACGAGTACTACGCGGCCGAAGTCGGTTCGACCGCGCTCGGTGTGGCCATGGCGCGCGCACTCGAGCACGCGAAATCCGGCAGGCTGGTGACCGACCCGCTCGCGGGGCGGTTCCTGGCCGCGGCCGGCATCACCGTGCCGGACCCGGCGCGGGTGCCACCGGACAGCGGCGTGAACTACGTCGCGGTGCGCACCAGGTATTTCGATGATTATTTCCGCGCCGCGATGGCGGCGGGGATAAGGCAGGTGGCGATACTCGCCGCCGGTCTCGACGTCCGCGCCCAGCGGCTGGGCTGGCCGGACGGGACCGTGTTGTTCGAGGTCGACCAACCTCGGATGCACGAGTTTAAGCAGCGGGTGCTCGACTCGGCAGGCGCGCACGCCCGGTGCGCGCGCCACGCGGTGGACGCCGACCTGCGCGGAGATTGGGCGGCCGAACTGGTCGCCGCGGGCTTCGACAGGGATATGCCGACCGCGTGGCTGCTGGAGGGCTTGGTGCAGTACCTGCCCGCGGCGGCCGAAGAGGAACTGGCCGAGACGGTCCATGCGCTTTCGGCGCCCGGCAGCATGCTTTCGGTCGAGTACGTGCACGGCTGGGAGTTCGAGGAGATGCGGGACGACCCGCTGTTCCATGAAGCCGCCGAACGCTATGGCGTCGACATGATCGACCTCTGGAACATCGAGCCGCGCCGCGATCTCGCCAAGTGGCTCGACACGGTCGGCTGGACCGTGTCGACCGAGGAAGCCACCGAGGTCTCAGCGCGCTTCGGCAGGCCGCTTGTCTCCGGCATGGACGCGATCATGGGCCGGAGCCTGCTTTTCTCGGCGCGTCGAGAGGGCTAGCGCGAGCAGTACGGAGACCGCCGCGACCGGGCCGAGCCACTTCGGGCCCGCCCAGGCGAGCACGACACCGCCGACCGCGGAGCCGAGCGCGCCGCCCGCGTAGATCGCGGAGCCGTTGAGCCCCAGCGCGACCGACGGCGCGTCCGGCGCGAGCGAGAAAAGCCGGTGTTGCTGCGGCACCATCAGCATTCCCGCGAAACCGCCGATCAGCAATGCATAAACGATCGTCGACGGCAGGCTCAGCGCGGCGAAATCGAGCAGCAGCAAGGCACTCGCGACCCCGGACAGCGAGATGAGCCGGACCCGGTCAGGGCCGAACCGGTCGGTCCAGCGGCCGGCGAGCGTGGTGCCGATGACCTGCCCGATGCCGTTGCCGACGAGCACCCACGCGAGCACCGCGCCGGCGGCGACATCCTTGGCGATCACCGGCAGATAGGTCGCGACGCCGAACGTCGCGAGCATGGCGAGCACGGTCACCCCGAGCACGCGCGCGATCGGCGGCCGCACGACCACCGAAAGCCGGTCACGCAGGCCCGCTGCCGGGACGTGCACGGCGGGCAGCATCGGAACCGCCAGCGCGACAAGGATTCCGAGCGCGCCGATGCCCCACATGACCGCGCGCCAGCCGGCCAGGTTCCCGGCGAGCACCCCGATCGGCACGCCGAGCACCATCGACACGCTCATGCCGGCGGCGACGGTCGCGAGCGCTTGGCCTCGACGCGTTTCCGGCGCGATCGCGCCCGCCATGACGTAGGCGTTCGCCTGGAACGCGGCCGCGCCGATCGCGGCGAGCACCCTCGAGACGGCGACGACGGTGAAACTCTCGCCGAGCGCCTGCCCTGCCATGCCGATGGTGAACAGGACGAGACCGGCGCCCAGCAGGCGTTTGCGGTCCCATGATCCGGTGAAGGCGGCGATGAGCGGCGAGCTGATCGCGTAGGTGGCGGCGAAAACGGTGGTCAGCTGGCCTGCGACGGACTCCGAGACGTGGAGGTCGGCGGCGATGGTGGGCAGCAGGCCGTTCAGGACGAAGCCGTCGGTACCCAGGATGAAGGTGCCGACGGCGAGGATGAGCAGGGGCCCCAGAACGAGCCGATCATTCGATGATCGTCGAATCGTCATGGAGGTATAGTGAGCCAACGATTCGATGGTTGTCAAACAATCTAAGGGAGTGTCCGGTGGCCAGGACGTTGCCGCAGCCGCCCCGCGAGGCGCTGGAGATCGTGACGCTGCTTCAAGCCTTGGCCGACCCGGTGCGCCTGGAACTGGTCCGCGCCCTGCGCGACGGCGACGGCCCGTGCCCGTGCGGACTCGAGGCGTACGACGTCGACATCAGCGCGCCGACGCTGTCCCACCACTGGCGCGTCCTCCGCGAAGCGGGCGTGACCACGACGTTCACCGAAGGCCGCAAACGCTGGGTCGAGCTGCGGACCGAGGACGTGCACGCCCGCTTCCCCGGCCTCCTCGACGCGATCCTGGCCCGCCCCGCTTGAAAAAATCCCAATGTGGCGTTCGTCAGCTCTGGAACCCCCAATGTGGCTTTCGTCAGCTCAGAGCTGACGAACGCCGCATTGGGAGGCTGAAACCTGACGAACGCCGCATTGGGATTTTTTTCGCTCAGCCGGCGGCGTCGGAGATGCTGCGGGCCTCCTTGGCGCCGCTTTCGATTGCCTCGCAAGAGAAAAGGAGCCATTCGCGGACGCCGTCGGGTGAGCCGGAGGCGAACGCCGATGCGGCAGCGTGGTACTTGGTGATCCGGCGGAAGTAGGCGACCTCGGGCACCGTCAGCGCCTTGGGGTCGAGGCCGGTCGCGATCATCGACAGCCGCGCCGCCGCGCGGGCGACCACGCCGTCGGCGGAGCCGAAAGGCTTGAGCGACAACAGTTCCCCGTGCACGACGGCCGAGAGCACGGCCCCGGGGACCGAGGTGGCGCCGGTGATCAGCTGCGCGAGCATCTCCAGCCGCGGCCCCGCACCATCCACAGGCCTGCCCAGCGAGTCCTGATCGGACACCAGGTCCGCCGCGGCCAGCAGGTGCAAGCGCGCCAAGGCCTGCAACGGCGCGCGCCGCCATGTCGGCAGCATGGACTCCAGCGCTTCGGCCACCCGCAAAGCGCCGGCCAGCACCGGATCGCTCACGACGTCCGAGACGTCCAGCAAAGCGCCTTCGATGCCGGCCGAAGAACGGGCCGCGCGCACGGAGGCCTCCGAAGCCGTCGCCGAGCCGTCACGCAGGTTGGCAGGCAGGCGGTGGACCGCGAAAACCGCGTCCTGGGCCGATTTCACCGCGGCGGCGACGTCATCCAAAGCCAGCAGCGGGGCGAGTGGGTCGCTCACGCGTCGAGCACCTGACCTTCGCGCTTGATGACCGGCGGCAGCACCGACCACGGGAAGTTGATCCACTTGTCCGTGTACTTCCAGACGTACTCGCACTTCACCTCTGACCGCGGCTTCTCGTAGATCACCGCGCAGCGGACCTCGGCGACGTGGTCGGCGCAGAAGTCGCGCACCAGCTTCAACGTGGCGCCCGTGTCGGCGACGTCGTCGGCCACCAGCACGGTCGCGCCGGTGAGGTCGACGGCGTTGGGCACCGGCGGGAGCATGACCGGGAGGTCGAGGCGCTCGTCGACGCCGGTGTAGAACTCGACGTTCATCACGTGCAGGTTCTTGACGTCCAGCGCGTAGCCGAGCGAGCCCGCGACGAACAGGCCGCCGCGTGCGATGGACAGGATCAGGTCCGGCTCGAACCCGTCGTCGGCGATGGTCTGCGCGAGGTCCCGGCTCGCCGTGCCGAACAAATCCCAGGTGAGCTCTTCCCGATCCGTCATGCCGCTGAGCATAGGCAACGTCTAAGTGGACTCTTGAAATGCTTCAGAATTGGCCATTCTAGACAGCCACATGAGCACTTACCGTCGAGATCATGACCTGGTTCGATCAGCCCACCCTGCGCGGCAAGCACGTCCACCTGGAACCGCTCACGCCCAAGCATGCCGAAGGCCTGCACAAGACCACCGCCGATCCGGCGATCTTCACCTGGTTGAGCATCCGCCAGCCCAAGGATGTCGCCGAGACCGCGAAGCTCGTCGACGCCATCTTGAACCAGCCAGGCAGGCTCGCCTGGGCGCAGATCGACGCGAACACCGGCGAGGTCGCAGGCACCACCTCGTACTACCAAATCGATTCCACCCACCGGAATCTCAACATCGGCTACACCTGGATCGGCCGCGGCTGGCAGCGCACCGCGCTCAACACCGAGGCGAAACTCCTTTTGCTCCAACGAGCTTTCGATGACCTGAAAGCGCACCGCGTCGCCTGGGAGACCGACATCGGCAACGAACGCTCACAGCGCGCGATCGAACGCCTCGGCGCGCAAAGGGAAGGAGTGCTGCGAGCACACCGTGTGCGCCCCGACGGCACGCTGCGCGACACCGTCGTCTACTCGCTGACCGGACCAGAATGGCCAGCGGTCCGTAACTCGCTCACCTCAAGGGTGTGAAACCCGGGCGCAACGGCGCTGCAACCTTTTACTTCGCGTCGTAACGTCGATAGCGTGCCCACGGGCGTGAAGACACGCGAATATTCAGGAGGCATCGCACCATGACCGAGCAGTCGCCGGCGCTGGACAACCTGCTCACGGAGAGCCGGACCTTCCCACCGAACGAGAATTTCAGCGCACAGGCGAATGCCAAGGCGGATCTCTACGCCGAAGCGGACGCCGACCGGGAGGGGTTCTGGGCGACGCAGGCGGAGCGGCTCTCGTGGGACACCAAGTGGTCCCAGGTATTGGACTGGACCAATGCGCCGTTCGCCAAGTGGTTCGTCGGAGGCAAGCTGAACGTCGCGTACAACTGCGTCGACCGCCACGTCGAAGCCGGCCACGGCGACCAGGTCGCGATCCACTGGGTCGGTGAGCCCGGCGACAGCCGCGACATCACTTACGCCGAACTGAAGGACGAGGTCTCCAAGGCGGCCAACGGACTCGCGTCGATCGGCGTCGGCGCCGAAGACCGCGTCGCCATCCAGTGCCCGATGATCCCCGAGGCGATCATCGCGATGCTCGCCTGCGCGCGGATCGGCGCGGTGCACTCCGTGGTGTTCGGCGGCTTCTCCCCGACCGCGCTGCGGTCCCGTGTCGACGACCAGGCCGCGAAGATCGTCATCACCTCCGACGGCCAGTACCGCCGCGGCAAGGCCGCGCCGATGAAGGTCAACGTCGACGAGGCGCTCGAAGGCGCCGAGTCCGTCGAGAAGGTGCTCGTCATCCGCCGCACCGGCGACGAGGTCCCGTTCACCGAGGGCCGCGACCTGTGGTGGCACGAGCTGGTCGACGGCCAGTCCGCCGAGCACGCCCCCGAGGCGTTCGACTCCGAGCACCCGCTCTTCATCCTCTACACCTCCGGCACCACCGGTAAGCCGAAGGGCATCCTGCACACCTCAGGCGGTTACCTGACGCAGGCGGCGTACACGCACCACAACGTCTTCGACCACAAGGCGGGCGAAGACGTTTACTGGTGCACCGCCGACATCGGCTGGATCACCGGGCACAGCTACATCGTGTACGGCCCGCTCGCCAACCGCACGACCCAGGTCGTCTACGAAGGCACGCCGAACACCCCGCACGAGGGTCGGCACTGGGAGATCATCCAGAAGTACAAGGTCTCCATCTACTACACGGCGCCCACGCTGATCCGCACGTTCATGAAGTGGGGCAACGAGATCCCGCAGAAGTACGACATCTCGTCGCTGCGCGTGCTCGGCAGTGTCGGCGAGCCGATCAACCCCGAGGCGTGGATCTGGTACCGGGAGAACATCGGCGCGGGCCAGGCCCCGATCGTCGACACCTGGTGGCAGACCGAGACCGGCGGCATCATGATCTCGCCGCTGCCGGGCGTCACCAGCACCAAGCCGGGTTCGGCGCAGCGCGCGCTGCCGGGCATCTCCGCGAAGATCGTCGACGACCAGGCGAACGAGGTCGGCAAGGGCGGCGGCGGATACCTGGTGCTCGACAAGCCGTGGCCGGGCATGCTGCGCGGCATCTGGGGCGACGAGGACCGCTTCAAGGAGACGTACTGGTCCCGGTTCTCCGACCAGGGCTACTACTTCGCCGGTGACGGCGCGAAGTACGACGCCGACGGCGACATCTGGCTGCTGGGCCGGGTCGACGACGTGATGAACGTGTCCGGGCACCGCATCTCGACCACCGAGGTCGAGTCGGCGCTGGTCTCCCACCCGACGGTCGCCGAGGCCGCGGTCGTCGGCGCGACCGACCCGACGACCGGGCAGGGCATCGTCGCGTTCGTCATCCTGCGCGGCAACGCCGTCGACGGCGGCGAGACGGCCGTGCAGGAGCTGCGCAACCACGTCGCCAAGGAGATCGGCCCGATCGCGAAGCCGCGTCAGATCCTGGTCGTCCAGGAGCTGCCGAAGACCCGCTCCGGCAAGATCATGCGCCGCCTGCTGCGCGACGTGGCCGAGAACCGCGCGGTCGGCGACGTGACCACGCTGGCCGATTCCTCGGTGATGGACCTGATCTCCACCGGCCTGAAGTCCGGCAAGTCGGAGGAGTAGGACTCGCGATAAAGCGGGCTTTGTCCCGGGCGTCCTTCCCGGGACAAAGCCCGCTTTATCCCGCCGGCACCCCCAGCGCGCGGAAGTCGAACGCATGTTCTAGACTGCGCGCGGCACCACCACCATTTCCGGGCAAGGAGACGACACCGACGATGACCGTGGACACCTTGACGCAAGAGGAAACGGCGACCGCACCGGCGACGGACTCGGCACCGCAGGCCACCACGCCTGAGGAGACCACCCCGGCACCGGCCGCCACTCCCGGCGAGACCGAGGAGCCCGCCGAGGACGCCAAGCCCAAGCGCGGCCGTCCCAAGGCAGCCACGACCGCCAAGAAGACCCGCACGGTCGAGCTGACGCTGACTGTCACCGGCACCGCCGACGGCAACTGGCAGGCCGAGCTCAAGCACGGCAGCAAGTGGGTCGCGCAGGGACTCGACATCCCCGCGGCCGCCGTCTCGCGTGCGGCCAAGGAGCTGCACGTCGACCTCTCCGGCCCGATCGACGAGGTGATCAACGCCGCCCGCGAAGCGCAGGCCGCGAAGGTAGCCGAGCTCGAGGCGCAGCTGGAGCAGGCGAAGCAGGCGCTCGCCGAGCTCGACGCGTAAGAACTTTCTCTCCCGCCGGGGCGGATGCCGAGTAACAGCGGCATCCGGCCCGGCTTTTTTCATGCTTAGGATAGGCATTCTTGAATGAGGATTGCCTGCCTTTACCGCGAATGGGAAATCTCGCCGGTCCGCGCATTCCGTGTTTCACTGGAGACGTGACCGAAACCGTTGACGCCAAGCACGAGCACGAGCCGCACGAGAACATCGGCGGCAAGCTGAACTGGTTGCGGGCCGGGGTTCTCGGCGCCAACGACGGCATCGTGTCGGTGGCGGGCATCGTGGTCGGTGTCGCGGGCGCGACCACCGACAGCACCACCATTCTCACCGCCGGAGTCGCCGGCCTGGTGGCGGGCGCGCTTTCCATGGCGGGTGGTGAATACGTCTCGGTCAGCACGCAGCGCGATACCGAACAGGCATTGCTGCGGCTGGAGAAACAAGAACTCAAGACGATGCCGGAAGCCGAAGAACGGGAACTGGCGGAAATCTACGAGGACAAGGGCCTCTCGCCGCGGTTGGCCGCCGAGGTCGCCCGTGAGCTCACGGAGAACGACGCGCTGCAGGCGCACGCCGAAGCCGAACTCGGCATCGACCCCGGCAACCTCACCAGCCCATGGCAGGCCGCGTGGGCCTCACTGGTCTCGTTCACCATCGGCGCGCTGCTGCCGCTCATCGCGATCGCGCTGCCGCCGGTGTCCTGGCGGGTCTGGGCCTGCGCGGCCTCGGTGGTCGTCGGCCTCGCGCTGACCGGGCTGATCAGCGCGAGGCTCGGCGACGCCGATGTGCGCAGGGCGATCATCCGCAACGTCGGCGTCGGTGCGCTGACGATGCTGGTGACCTACTACGTCGGTGTCCTTTTCGGGACGACCGTCGGTTAGTGGACGCCGGACATCATCTTGCGGATGGCGGGGGTGAGCACGACGAGCAGCACGCCGAGCGCGATCGCCACACCGCCGGAAATACCGAAGTACGCGGTCTCGTTCGCCGCCGAGTAGAACTTCGCCAGCGAACCGGAAAGCGCGGTGCCCAGCGAGATCGAAAGGAAGTTCAGCGCGACCA
Source organism: Amycolatopsis sp. NPDC059657 (assembly GCF_042734395.1). Lineage (NCBI taxonomy): Bacteria > Bacillati > Actinomycetota > Actinomycetes > Pseudonocardiales > Pseudonocardiaceae > Amycolatopsis > Amycolatopsis sp. NPDC059657. The sequence continues at coordinate 49,342 of NZ_JBHWEB010000053.1, forward strand.
TCTGGGTGCGGAACGCCTCGGGCGCCAGTTTGGTCGACAGCGAAAGCCCGACCGGGGACAGCATCAGCTCGGCGATCGTGATGATGAACAGGATGCCGACCATCGCCAGCAGCGGGGTGCTGTTCGGACCGCCGCCGGTGAGTGGGAGGAACGACAGGAAGCCGAGCCCGACCAGCCCGACGCCGAGCGCGAACTTGATGGGCGAGGACGGCTGCCGTGAGTTCAGCTTGACCCAGATCAGCGCGACGATCGGCGCGAAGATCAGGATGAAGACCGAGTTGATCGAGTTGACCCAGGAAACGGGCATCACCCAGCCGAACAGGTTCCGGTCGAGCCGCTCGTCGGTGTAGATCGAGATCACCGTGAACTGCTGCTGGAACAGTGCGAAGAACGCCGCGCTGGCGACGAACATCGGCACGAACGAGAAGACCCGCGTGCGCTCGAGCGCGGTGATCTTCTTACTGGTCAGGATCAGCGCGAAATACGCCACCGAGGCCACGATGACGATGCCGACTGTGACGTTGGACAGGTTCTCCGCGGTGACCAGCCCGGTCAGCACGGCCACGACGATGACCACCACGAGCACCGCGCCGACGCCCAGCGCGAGCGTCCGCTGCGAGCTCGGCAGCGGGTTGGGCACCTCACTCGCCTTGGCGCCGAGGTTCTTGCGGCCGAGCCAGTACTGGGTGAGCCCGGCGGCCATGCCGATCGCGGCGAGCCCGAATCCGACGTGGAAGCCGATTTCCTTCTGCACGAGCCCGGTGATCAGCGGCCCGGCGAACCCGCCGAGGTTGACGCCCATGTAGAAGATGGTGAAGCCGGCGTCGCGCCGCTCGTCGTTCTCGCCGTAGAGCGTGCCGACGATCGTCGTCGCGTTCGCCTTCAGCCCGCCGCTGCCGAGCGCGACGCACACCAGGCCGACTCCGATGCCGACCATGCCGGGCAGCACCGCGAGTGAGATGTGGCCCGCCATGATCAGGACGGCGCTGTAGAAGAGGGTGCGCTCGGAACCGAGCAGCCGGTCGGCGATCCATGCCCCGACGATGGCCGAGAGGTAGACCAGCCCGCCGTAGGCGCCGACGATGCTGACCGCGGTGGTCTTCGGCAGCGCCAAACCACCTTCGGCGACCTGGTAGTAGAGGTAGATCGGCAGGATGCCGAGCATCCCGTAGAAGGAGAAGCGTTCCCACATCTCCACGCCGAACAGGTTCGCCAGCCCTCGTGGGTGCCCGAAGAACCTACGGTCCAGTTCGACCTCTGTAGAGGTATTCACTTGCTCGTCCGTCCTCAGCAGTCAGACTTCGTTGTCGATTGGCATGGTAGGGGGACTCTTGGACAAGCACTACCGTCCGGTCAACGGGAGGCACGCGTTAAAATCAAGTCGTTGAATCAAGTCAAGGTGCGCCGGGAAGCCTGGTCGGCAACAGTGATCATCGACCCCTGGAGCCGCGCCCGTGACCGCATCCGCCAAGGATTTCGCCCGCTACCTGCGTACGGAGACGACCGGCGGGTTGATCCTGCTCGCCGCCACCGCGCTCGCACTGCTGTGGGCGAATTCGCCGTGGGGTGATCTCTATCGCACCTTCCGGGACATCGAACTCGGCCCGCAGCTGCTGCACCTGAACCTCACCTTGGGCGAATGGGCGCAGGACGGGCTGCTCGCGCTGTTCTTCTTCGTCGCCGGGCTGGAGCTCAAACGCGAACTCGTGGTCGGCGAACTGTCGAAGTTCAAGCAGGCCGTGCTGCCGGTGCTCGCCGCGCTCGGCGGGATGATCGTCCCCGCGGTCCTCGCGGTCGCCGTCGCCTGGGGACACCCGGACATCGGCCGGGGCTGGGCGATCCCGGTCGCCACGGACATCGCCTTCGCGCTCGGCGTGCTCGCGCTGACGGCGTCCAATCTGCCGAGCAGCGCGCGGGTGTTCCTGCTTTCGCTGGCCGTCGTCGACGACCTCGGCGCGATCATCGTCATCGCGGTGCTGTTCACCACGAAGTTCGACCTGGTCGCGGCCGGGATCGCGGTCGCGGCACTCGCGCTCTACGCCTATCTGCAGCACAAGCGGGTGCGGACGGCCTGGCTGTACGTGCCGCTCGCACTGGTCACCTGGGTCGCGGTGCACTCGTCGGGCATCCACGCGACGATCGCCGGTGTCGCGCTCGGCCTGCTGACGCGGGTCCGGCCTGACGAAGGCGAAGCCGAGGCGCCCGCGATCCGGCTCGAGCACCGGCTGCAGCCATGGTCCGCGGCCGTGGCCGTGCCGCTGTTCGCGTTGTTCGCGGCCGGGATCAAGGTCAACGGCGGCTCACTCGGCGAGGTGTTCACGACCGCGCTGCCGCTCGCGGTGATGATCGGGCTGCTCGTCGGGAAGTTCGTGGGGATTCTCGGTGCGAGCATGCTGGCGGTCCGGTTGAAGATCGCCGAGAAGCCAAGCGACGTCGGCTGGCGTGACCTCGCCGCGCTGGCACTGCTCGGCGGGGTCGGCTTCACGGTGAGCCTGCTGATCGCGGAACTCGCCCTGCCTGCCGAGACCGCGGAACTCGCGAAAACGGCCGTGCTGATCGCCTCCGGTGTCGCCTCGCTCGGCGCCGCCGCGTTGCTGGTGCGCCGGAACCGCGCACACGCCTGAGTGGACATTCCCTGACATGGAGTGTCCTCTTCGGGTCAGCGAGTGACCTTTTCGGGACAGCTATCGGCTCAGCTCTGGACGCACTGTGGCGTGGAACACACACTCGGTGCCAGCGCGCGCTTTCTCCCTCCCTGCTGATTCAAGGAGAAAAGTGATGGCTCATAGAGGTTTCCTCATGCTGGGCGCGGCACTGCTGACCATGTCCTCGCTGTCCGGAGTCGCGGCGGCTCAAGAACTCTCACCCGGCCTGGCCGACGCGATGCAGCGCGATCTCGGCCTGACCGCGCACCAGGCGCGGGCCCGCGTCGCACAGGAGTCGACGGCGATCAGGGTGCTGCCCGCCGCCCAGCAGGCCGCGGGCGCCGCGTTCGGCGGCGCCTGGTTCGACCCGGCGAGCGGCAAGCTCGTCGTGGGCCTCACCGACGAGGGCAACGCCGACGCCGTCCGCGCGACCGGCGCGGACACCGCGGCTTCGAAACTCAGCGCTGCCGCTTTGGACACCGCCAAAACCAAGATCGACGCGCTCAAAGCACCCGAGGGCGTAAGCGGTTGGCGCAGTGACCCGAGGTCCGGCTCGGTCGTGATCACCGTCAACCGGCGCGACGCCGCCGCCGAGGAGTTCATCGAGCACGCGAAGCAGGCAGGCCCGGTCACGGTCGTCCAGGGCGAGGCACCGAGGACGTTCTCGGCGGGCACCGTCGGCGGCGATCCGTACTACATCAACGGCAACACCCGCTGTTCCATCGGTTTCTCGGTGCACGGCGGCTTCGTCAGCGCCGGGCACTGCGGCGGCACCGGCAGCTCGACCGTCGGCTGGGACGGCTCGTACCTGGGCAGCTTCGCGGGCTCGTCGTTCCCCGGCAACGACTACTCGTTCATCCGCATCACCAACGGCTGGTGGCCGGCGCCGGTCGTGCTCGGCTGGGGTCAGGTGCCCGACGCGCTCGTCCGCGGCTCGTGGGTGGCGCCGGTCGGCACCTCGGTCTGCCGCTCCGGTTCGACGACGCATTGGCACTGCGGCGCGGTGCGCGGGCTGAACGAGACCGTGAACTACAGCCAGGGCGCCGTCTACGGGATGACCAAGACGAGCGTCTGCGCCGAGCCCGGCGACTCCGGCGGCTCGTTCATCACCGGTGACCAGGCGCAAGGCGTCACTTCGGGCGGCTGGGGCAACTGCTCGGGCGGTGGCGAGACGTGGTTCCAGCCGGTCAACGAGATCCTGCAGACCTACGGGCTTTCACTTGTGACGGCGTAAGCCGGGCGGTCGTGTCCGGTGCCCCGGCGCCGGACACGACGGTCACAATCCGCTCCCGGCGAGCCACGGAAACTCGCACGTGGCACGATGACCACCGTGAGCAGCCAGGAACAGCAACTCAACGTGCCGTACCTCCCGCTGTCTAAGGATGAGGACACGGCGACCGGCGGCCAGTCGATCGGCAAGCTGGTCAGCGACGCGACGCAGCACATGTCGACGCTGGTCCGCGCCGAGGTCGAACTCGCCAAGACCGAGGTCGTGCGTGAGGCCAAGAAGGCCGTCAAGGGCGCGGTCTTCTTCATCATCGCGCTGGCGGTGCTGCTGTACAGCTCCTTCTTCTTCTTTTTCTTCCTCGGCGAGCTGCTCTCGGAGTGGCTGCAGCGCTGGGCCGCGTACGGCATCGTGTTCCTGCTGATGCTGGTCGTCGCCGGGCTCTTCGGCTGGCTGGGCTATCTCAAGGTCCGCAAGATCAGGGCCCCGGAGCGCACGCTCGCCAGCGTCAAGGAGACGGCCGCGGCTCTGAAGCCGCAGCACGCCGAAGACGAACCCGCCGCCTGACCCGGCGGTGTCGGCACCGGACCCGTCCACCGTCCGGCTCGACGGACCCTGGACGCATCGCGACGTCTCGGCGAACGGCATCCGCCTGCACGTGGCCGAGCTGGGCACCGGGCCTGCCGTGCTGCTGCTGCACGGCTTCGGCGAGTTCTGGTGGACCTGGCATCACCAGCTGACCGCGCTGGCCGAAGCGGGTTACCGCGCCATCGCCGTCGACCTGCGCGGCTACGGCGACTCCGACAAACCACCTCGCGGCTATGACGCTTGGACACTCGCAGGCGACGTCGCAGGCTTGATAAGGGCCTTGGGCGCGCGCCGCGCGCATCTCGTCGGGCACGCGTGGGGCGGGATGCTCGCGCTGACCGCGGCCGCGCTGCATCCCCGAGTCGCCTCGTCGGTGAGCCTCTTGGGCTCGGCGCACCCGCTGGCGCTGAAGTCGTCCATCACCGGGACCTTGCTGCGGCGCAGGCGCACCAATCAGGCACGCGCGGTCGCGCACCTGTTCCGGTTCCAGCTCCCGATGTCCCCGGAACGCGGCCTTGTCCGAGACGACGCGCTCGCCGTCGAGACGCTCATGCGGGCGTGGTCTGGTCCTGAGTGGACGGAGACGGCCGATTTCACCCATACGGCGGCCAAGTTCCGCCAGGCGATGCTCGTGCCCGGCGTCGCGCACAGCGCGCTCGAGTACTACCGCTGGGCGTTCCGCGCGCAGTTCCGCGGCGAGGGCAAGCGGTTCGCCGACGCCGTCGGCAGCCGGATCGCGGCGCCGGTGCTGCAGGTGCACGGCTCGGCCGACCGCTGCGTGCTGCCGGAAACCGCCTACGCGTCAGTGCCTTGGTTCGGCCCGCACGCGCCCTTGAAACCCTGGGCGGGCATCGGCCACTTCCCGCATCTGGAAGCCCCGGCCCGCACCAGCGACGCGCTACTGGACTTCCTCAAAGCGTCGTGAGCTAGGACGCGCAGGAGCCGGTGCTCACCTGAGCCGTCTGGGAAGGTGCCGCGGCGACCTCCGAGCGCACCTGGTTCGCGGTCAGCGTGAAGCCGGTCTCGGGGTCTTCCACGGCCGCACCGAACACGACTCCGATGACCTGGCCGGTCGGGTCGATCATCGGCCCGCCCGAGTTGCCGCTGCGAATACCGGCCCGCACGGTGAACACGTCACGCTGCACGGTGTTGGCCTCGTAGATGTCCGGCCCGCGCAGGTTGATCCGCCCTCGGACACGCGCTGGCGTCGCGGTGTACGGCCCGTCCAGCGGGTAGCCAAGCACGATCGCGTTGTCGCCCCCCTTCGCCTGGTCCGGCGCGAGGGGAAGCGGCGGGGCCTCGAACCGGGGCGTCGACAGGACCGCGATGTCGACCTCCGGGTTGAAGTAGACGACCTTGGCCGGGAACTTGCCCTTGGTGGTCTCGATCCACGTCTCGTCGGTGCCAGCGACCACGTGCGCGTTGGTCATCACGCGGTGCGGGGCGATGACGAACCCGCTGCCCTCCAGCGCACGCGAGCACGACGGCGCGTTGCCGCGGATCTTGACCACGCTCGGGTGCACGTCCTGCACCACCGCCCTGGCCTGCAACGCGGGGTCCGGCGGCTCGGCGTCCGGGGTCTCGGCGCGCTGGAACGGGTCCACAATGGACGGGAAGCCGGAGGCGTCGAGCAGCTTGCGCAGCTGGCTGGGGAAGCCCTGTGCCGCCGGCGGCATCACGTCGTTGACGCCACCCAGCACGGCGGAGCCGTTGATCGCCTTCGCCAAGCCCGGCAAGCCGGAAACCGTGGTCAGCGGGGTCGCGATCAGCCACGCGATCACGAACACGACCGCTGCCTGGACGATCGCGCCGAGCGATTTGTCCAAACCGGACAGCTTCTCGGGGTTGATCTTCTGCCGCAGCCGCCGCCCGGCCCATACCCCGAGCGTCTCACCTAGCGCGACCAGGAAGACCACGGTGGCCACGGCGAACGCGACCTTCGCCGCCGGATGCGTGAACAGCTCCACGACCAGCGGGGCGAGCTTGATACCCGCGATCGCGCCGAGTATCACGCCCAGCAGCGACGGCAGGGCGATGATCACGCCTTGGAATGCGCCGGATACGGCCGCCAGCACCGCCAGCAGCAGAACCACCACATCAACCCAGTTCAACGCGGGTAACTCCTAGGTCTTCGGTTTGAACAAAGCTACGTCAAGGTCGCGGACGTCGGTGCGATCCCATTCCCGCTCCCAGCCGGCCAGCGAGAGCAGCACCGACAGCAGGCCCGCGGTGAAGCCCCACACGAACAGCCCGCCGACGTCGAACGCCGGGCCCTTCCAGCCGCCGCCGGGGCGCCGCACCTGGTATCGGTTGGCCGGGTCGACGAGGTCGGCGATCGGGATCCTGGCCACCGCCGCGGTTTCACCGGGATCGACCGCGTGCACCGGGGACGGAGTCTCCCAGTAGGCGAGCACGGGCGTGACGGCGAACCCGGACACGGGCACGAAGAGCTCGGGCAGTACGGCGACCGGGCGCACGCCGGACGGCAGCACACCGGTCTCCTCCTCGGCCTCGCGCAACGCGGTGCCGACGGGTCCGTCGTCGCCGTCGTCGACGCCGCCACCGGGGAACGCGACCTGGCCGGCGTGCGAGCCGAGCGTGTCCGCCCGGCGCAGCAGCAGCACGTCAGGGCCGTTGACACCCTCGCCGAACAGGATCAGCACGGCCGCGGCACGCGCGTACTCGTCGGTGGGCACGGTGAACCGGGTGAACGTCTTCTGGTCGAGCTCACCGCTGATCTTGACCAGCGGCCGGAGCCATTCCGGCACCGAATCGGCGTCGACGAGCGGTCCCACCTCGGTCATCGGGCCCCTTCCACGGCTCCACGCACCTGGTCAGTGTTGTCGAAGACCCGTGGGGTCTCGATGAACCGGACCTCGCCACCCGCGGTGACCAGGTACGAAGCGGGCAGCGACGGCGGCGTCTTCAGCGCCTTGCGCACCTTGCCGTCACCGTCGAACACCGACGGAAGGTGGACGCCCAAGGCGGCGAAAAGTTCCAGTCCGTCGGAAGCCTTGCTCTCGACCTGCACGCCGAGCACGCGCACGGCGCCGGGCTCGGCCGCGTACTTCTCCAGCACCGGCAGCTCGGTCTTGCAGGGCTCGCACCAGGTCGCCCAGAGATTGATCAGCGTCGGCTTGCCGCCGAACGCGGCGCCGAGGTCGACCTTCGCGCCGTCGCCGAGGCAGTCGACTCTCACTCCGCGCAGCCGCGGGACGTCGCCGCCGGCGGGCTGGCAAGCGGGCAAGGCGGCCTTCGCGCGCGCGGCCGTCAGGTCTGTCAGGTCTTCGGAGCTCGCGGACGAACCGTGGTCACGCGGAAGCAGTGCGACGATCAGCGCCACCGCCAGCACGGCGACGCCCAATGCCCACTTGGTGACCGCGGTCAAGACTGCGTCACCATCGCCAGCAGGTGGTCGCGCTCCGGCCCCTTGACCAGCTTCGCGGCCTCCTCGAAGCCTGTCGGCCCCGCGCCGAACGACGGGCACATCTTCGCGAGCGGGCAGGCGCCGCAGGCGGGTTTGCGGGCGTGGCAGACGCGGCGGCCGTGGAAGATCGTCCGGTGCGACAGCATGGTCCACTCCTTGCGGGGGATCAGCTCGCCGACCGCGTGCTCGACCTTGACCGGGTCCTCCAGGTCGGTCCAGCCCCAGCGGCGGACCAGCCGCCCGAAGTGGGTGTCGACGGTGATCCCCGGCACACCGAATGCGTCACCCAGCACCACATTGGCCGTTTTCCGGCCGACACCAGGCAGCGTGACGAGGTCTTCCAGCTTGCCGGGCACCTCGCCGTCGAAGCGCTCGACCAGCGCCGCGCCCAGCCCCATCACCGAGTTGGCCTTGGCGCGGTAGAAACCGGTCGAACGCAGGTACTCCTCGAGCTCGGCGCGGTCGGCGCCCGCGTAGTCGGCCGCCGTCCGGTAGCGCGCGAACAGTGCGGGAGTCACCATGTTGACCCGCACATCGGTGGTTTGGGCCGACAGCACAACGGCTACCAGTAGTTCGAGCGGCGTCGTGAAGTCGAGCTCGCAGTGCGCGTCCGGATATGCGTCGTCGAGGCAACGCTTCATACGGCGTGCGCGTCTTACCAGAGCCAGCCGAGATTCACCGTCTACGGAAAGAGCCTTCCGGGGGGCGTTATTCGCGGCTGGTGGCACCCCGATAGCCTACGGGCGCCTTCGGACGAGCCGGTGGGAGCATCACACCGGTCGACGGCCGACACGCCACAACGACGTCGGGTGGCGCATAGATCGGGCCGCTTTGAGCGAGGATCTGGAGTCGATGACAGTCTGGTTCGTAATACTCGTGCCGCTGGTGATCATGTTCTTCGCGCTGTTCATGGAGCGGGTGGAGAGCCGCCTGCGCCATGTCGCGGTGCAGGAAAACGAAGTCGAAGAGTTCCTGGAGCAGGCCCAGCCCAACGAGGTCAAGGCGCTGTACGGGCACGGAATCGGCCGCGCGCTGGAGCTGTTCCGGCTGCGCAGGCTCGGCGGACGGGCGGCCAAGCTGCGCACCCGTCGCGCGCGGGACTAGGCTCTGCCGACGGGCGAGATCATCTCCGGCGGCCGGCGGTAACTCCGGCGCGCCGACGGGCGGTCTCGCACGCACGCCCTAGACTGCAGAAAAGTGATCGGCGACACGCTCCCGGTGATCGGGAACGGAAGTCGCTTCTCGACGAGGAGGCACCGAGGTGGACGAAACCCTGGCCCGCGCGGGCATCTTCCAGGGTGTTGAGCCGGCAGCGGCGGAGGCGCTGGCTCAGACCTTGGAGCATGTCGAATTCCCGCGTGGACACGTGATCTTCAACGAGGGCGAGCCCGGCGACCGGCTGTACATCATCCAGTCGGGCAAGGTGAAGATCGGGCGCAAGTCGCCGGACGGCCGCGAGAACCTGCTGGGGATCTTCGGACCCTCGGACATGTTCGGCGAACTGTCCATTTTCGACCCCGGACCTCGCACTTCGAGTGCCACCACGGTGACCGAGGTGCGCGCGGTGACGATGGACCGTCCCGCGCTGCGGCAGTGGATCTCCACCCGCCCCGAGATCGCCGAGCAGTTGCTGCGCGTGGTCGCCCGCAGGCTGCGCCGGACGAACAACATGGTCGCCGAGCTGATCTTCACCGACGTGCCGGGCCGTGTCGCCCGCGCGCTGCTCACGCTGGCCCAGCGCTTCGGCAGCCAGGAAGCCGGTCTGCTCCGGGTCACCCATGACCTGACCCAGGAAGAGATCGCCCAGTACGTCGGCGCTTCGCGCGAGACCGTCAACAAGGCGCTCGCCGACTTCGCGCACCGCGGCTGGCTGCGGCTCGAAGGCAAGAGTGTGCTGATCCTCGACCCGGAGCGGCTCGCCCGCCGGGCCAGGTAGCGGTCACCTCAGACACATAACGAAGGGCCGGGCGCCACCCCCGACGTGGCGCACCGGCCCTTCGCTGTGCGCGGACCATCCCCCGACGCTCCGCGCTCCCCGCCCTCCGGACCTAAGGCCCCGACCCGTGTACCGGAGGGAGTTTGCGTGTTGTCGTACAACCATCGCATGGCCCCTACCCAAGAATTCAAGGCCATTCACTCTCAAGGACGCCCGCGGATGCGGTTTGTTGCGCAAGTTCACCCAGAATCAGCATGACGTTATGAAACTGAGATGAAGCGGCGCGATGAGACCTGCGACACAATGTCCAACGATCGTGTCAGAGGTTTCATTCCCTTGGTTATCGCCTCGTTATCCAAGTTCGCACCCACCCCACATGAGCTGCGCGGACAGGGTGACGCACCTGACCGTTAAATAACTGGTACCGCCGTACCACAGTGAGGCATACTGGTACGCATGTCCCACTCCGCGTCCGAATCCCGCGCCACCCTCGCCGACTACCGCACCGCGCTGACCGCCCCCGGCTCGCGTGGTCCTGTCATCGCGTCGTTGCTGGCGCGCCTGCCGATCGCCATGGTCGGCATCTCGGCGCTGCTCTACGTGCAGCGCGAGACGGGTTCGTTCGCGACGGCCGGGCTGATCTCGGCGGCCATGCTGATCGGTGTCGCGCTCGGCGCGGTGCTGCAGGGCAGGCTGATCGACCGCTTCGGCCCGACGAAACCGCTGCTCATCACGGTGACCGTGTTCTCGGCTGGTATCGCGACGCTGGTCTTCGCCATCGAATCGCACGCGCCGACCTGGATCCTGCTCATTCCCGCGGCGATCGCGGGCATGGCCGAGCCGAGCGTCGGCTCCGCGTCACGGGCGTTGTGGACGCGGCTGCTGCCGCCGGGGCCCGCACGGAACGCGGCGTTCTCGTACGAGGCCATCAGCATGGAGGTCTTCTTCGTGCTCGGACCGGGCTTCGCCGGTCTGCTCGTCGCGGCGCCGTGGGCGGGCACCGGCATGATCATCGGCTCCGGCATCCAGGTGGTCGGCACGGTCTTGTTCGCGCTGAGCCCCAAGGTCCGCGGCTGGACGGCGGCCGAGAAGGCCAAGCGCAGCATGCTCGGCGCGCTCGCCAGCCCCGGTATGCGCACGCTCGCGCTGGCCGTGCTGGGCTTCGGCATCGTGATCGGGTTCGTCGAGGTCGCGGTACCCGCGTCGGCGACGAACGCCGGCTTCCCCGCGATGGGTGGCCTGCTGCTTTCGGCCTGGTCGATCAGTTCGGTCGCGTTCGGTGTCGCGTACAGCATGCGGCCCTTTCCGACCCCGATCGGCCAGCGCCTGCCGGTGCTGCTCGGCGTCTTCGCCGTGCTGGTCGCGCTGCTCGCGCTCCCGTCGAACCTGTGGACGCTGGCGATCGGCATGCTCTTCGCGGGCGCGCTGATCACCCCGCAGTCCGCGACACACTCGACGATGATCGAGGTCGTGGCGCCGAAGGGCACCGCGGCCGAGGCGTTCGGCTGGGTGCTGACCGCGGTGACGCTGGGACTGGCGTTCGGCCAGTCGATCAGCGGTTATCTGGTCGAGCACCACGGGCCCGGCTCCGCGTTCATCGCGGCGGGTATCGCGGGCCTGCTGGTCGCGGCCGCGCTGTGGAAGCTGCGCGGCACGGTCCGGCCGTTCGAGCCGCAGGTCACGGCCTCGGAGACCGAACTTGTCGGTGCTGTCGCCTAAGAGTCGTGAGTGTTTTGGCCGGTTCTAGCC
>NZ_JBHWEB010000054.1:0-60559 GCF_042734395.1 Amycolatopsis sp. NPDC059657
TCATGATCACCGTGGTGGCCGCGCCTATTTCACCGACACGCCAGCCACATCACGAACTACAGCTGGAGTATTAGAACCGGCCGTACCACTCACGACCCCAGCTTCGCGGCCAGCTTCTGGGGCGCGACCAGGCGGGCTCGCCGTGGTTGAGCCGCTCGGTCACCTCCGGCAGCGCCAGGCACAGCTCGCGCAGCCGCTCCACCGGATCCATGCCCCATTCTGTTCCGGGCCGCGCTAGCCCGCAGCCCAGCGGTTGGCCGTGAGCTTGAAGCTGGGCATGTCGTCGAGCGACATCGTCGACTCGTACGTCCGCTGGTAACCGGTGCGCGAGATCTGCCAGCCGGAGTCGCCGCGGACATAGGCGTCCTCGTAGAACGCGGAGCCGCGGATCATCAGGCGGTGCTCGGGGACGATGATCGTGTCGTCCAGGCACCAGGTGCCGGTGGCCGTCGAGCCGTCGACCTCCAGCTCGGGGTGGTGGCAGTGGTGGACGGTGATGATGTCCGACTCCAGCCAGGTGCGCATGAACTTGACGATCTCCGCGCGGCTGCCGAAGCGCAGGTGCTCGCCGTAGTCGGCGGTGGCGTCGGGGGCGAGAGTGGCTTCGAACTCGGCCCAGAGTTTCAGGTCGAGGCTGCGGAGGTAGCGGTACTTGAGCCGTCGGAGCTCTTCGAGGGCGACCAGGTCCATGGGTACAGCGTCCTCGCGGGGTTGACCGACCGCAAGAACTTGTTCTAGTTTTTTCAGTCGTGACCACAGCGTACGAGCTCTCCCATCTGGATACGCTCGAGGCGGAGGCGGTGCACGTCTTCCGTGAGGTCGCCGCGACCTTCGAGCGGCCGGTGCTGTTGTTCTCCGGCGGCAAGGACTCCGTCGTCATGCTGCACGTGGCGGCCAAGGCGTTCTGGCCTGCGCCGGTTCCCTTCCCGGTGCTGCACATCGACACGGGGCACAACTTCGACGAGGTGATCGAGTTCCGGGACGCGCACACCGAAGACGTCCGGCTGCTGGTCGCGCGGGTTCAAGACGACATCGACGCCGGGCGGGTCGCCGACGACGGCGGGAGCCGGAACCGGTTGCAGACCGCCACGTTGCTGCGTGCGATCGGCGAGCATCGGTTCGACGCCGTCTTCGGGGGTGCGCGGCGGGATGAGGAGAAGGCGCGCGCCAAGGAGCGGGTGTTCAGCTTCCGCGACGAGCATGGGCAGTGGGATCCACGACGGCAGCGGCCCGAGCTCTGGTCGCTCTACAATGGACAGCATCGCAAGGGCGAGCACATCCGGGTGTTCCCGTTGTCCAACTGGACCGAACTCGATATCTGGCAGTACATCCAGGCCGAGGAAATCCGGCTGCCCGGCATCTACTACGCGCACAAGCGCCAGGTCTTCCAGCGCGACGGCATGCTGATCGCGCACACCCGCTTCGTGACACCCGGACCCGGCGAGGAGCCGTACGAGGCGACCGTGCGTTTCCGGACCGTGGGCGACGCGACGTGCACGGGGTGCGTGGAATCCACCGCGTCGACCGCGGCCGAGGTCGTCGCCGAGACCGCGGCCAGCCGGGTGACCGAGCGGGGTGCGACCAGGGCCGACGACCGGATTTCCGAGGCTGGCATGGAAGACCGGAAGAAGGAAGGGTACTTCTGATGGCCCAGCTGCTGCGGCTCGCGACCGCCGGGAGTGTCGACGACGGCAAGTCCACCCTGATCGGCAGGCTGCTCTTCGACTCCAAGACGGTGTTCGAGGACCAGCTGGCGGCCGTCGAGCGCGCCAGCCGCGACCGCGGTGAGGACTACCCCAACCTCGCGTTGCTCACCGACGGGCTGCGCGCCGAACGTGAGCAGGGCATCACGATCGACGTCGCGCACCGGTATTTCGCGACGCCCAAACGGAAGTTCATCATCGCGGACACGCCGGGACACGTGCAGTACACGCGCAACATGGTCACCGGAGCGTCCACAGCGGACCTCGCGCTGATCCTCATCGACGCACGCAAGGGTGTCGTCGAGCAGTCGCGGCGGCACGCGTTCCTCGCCAGCCTGCTCGGCATCCGGCACCTCGTGCTCTGCGTCAACAAGATGGATCTCGTGGATTGGTCCCAAGACCGGTTCGCCGAGATCCACGAGGAGTTCCGCCGGTTCGCGATGAAGCTCGACGTCCACGACCTCACCTTCGTGCCGATGTCGGCGCTGCTCGGCGACAACGTGGTGCACCGCAGCACGGCGATGCCCTGGTACGAGGGCACTTCCCTGCTCCACCAGCTCGAAGAGGTGCACATCGCGTCCGATCGCAACCTGATCGACGCGCGCCTCCCTGTACAGTACGTTATACGCAAGCCTGACTTCCGCGGCTACGCCGGGACGATCCAGGGCGGCGTCTTCAAACCCGGCGACGAGGTGCGCGTCGCCGGGTTCACGACGACCATCCGCGCGATCTGGGGCCCCGGCGGGAAACCCGTCGCCGAGGCCTTCCCGCCGCAGGCCGTCGCCGTCGAACTGGCCGACGAACTCGATGTCGGCCGCGGCGATCTGCTGTGCCGGCCAGGGAACCAGCCACAGGCGAGCCAGGACATCGACGCCATGATCTGCTGGTTCAGCGAACGGGCCGCGCTGACCGAGGGCCACGAATACTCGCTGCAGCACACCACGAGCCGCACCAAGGCGACCGTCCGCAAGGTCGACTACCGGCTGGACGTGACCACACTGCACCGTGACGAGGCCGCGACTTCCTTGTCCCTCAACGAAATCGGCCGCGTCCGGCTGCGCACGCGGCGTCCGCTGCACTTCGACCCGTATCGCCGCAACCGCGGCACCGGCGGCTTCATCCTCGTCGACGAGACCACGCACGACACCGTCGCGGCCGGGATGATCACCGGCGCCGCGTCGAACGTCGTCTGGCACGAAACCGCCGTCACCCGCGACGACCGGCCGACCAGGGGCATGACCATCTGGCTCACCGGCCTGTCCGCCTCCGGCAAGTCGACCATCGCGGCGGAACTCGAACGACGGCTCGTCACCGCGGGCAGGCCAGCGTATCTGCTCGACGGCGACAACCTGCGGCACGGCCTCAACAACGACCTCGGCTTCAGCGCGGAGGACCGTGCCGAAAACGTACGCCGCGTCGGCGAGGTCGCGAAGCTGTTCGCCGACGCCGGGATCGTCGCGATCGCGTCGCTCATCAGTCCGTACCAAGAGGACCGCGACCGGATCCGCCGCGCACACGAAGAGGCTGGCCTGTCCTTTGTGGAGGTCTTCGTCGACACTCCGCTCGCCGTCTGCGAATCCCGCGATCCCAAGGGCCTCTACGCGAAGGCAAGGAAGGGCGAGATCAACGACTTCACCGGGATCAACGCGCCCTACGAGGCGCCGGTCAGCCCGGATGTGGTCCTCGACCCCGCCGTCGACGACCCGGCGGGCACCCTGCTCCGCCTGGTGCGTGTCCGGTAAGTGGAACTCACCATCGCAGCCATCGTGTTCTGGTTCCGATGACTTACAGGACAGCGCCTAGAAGGCGGCGGTGATGCACGCGAGGCGGTCGCCCGCCGTGCCGGCTTTACCGGTTTCGGTGCTGGTGTGGTTGGCGTGCAGCACCACCGAGTTCGCTCCCCCCTTGGGGAAGAGCCAGGGCACCGTCGTTGTCGCGACGGCCTCACCCTTGTCGTTGGTGGTGAAGTCAAGCCAGATCTCGTTGCTCGCATTGGCGAAGGCCGGGTCCACCGAGGGCTGTACCGGATCCTTCTTGTCCTGGTAGTGCGGCCCGGCATCGGCCGCCTTCGCTCCACAGGCCTTGGTGTGCGCGTGCGCGCCGTACATCCGGCCGGACAGCAGGCCGGAGACCTCGAGGGTGACCTTCGTTTTGCCATCGGCCACCGAGGTGGCCACGACAGCCTTGGCCCCGGCCGGCACCAGGTCGGCGTGGTAAGTGATCGCCGCGGGCTGGGTCCCGGCCGCCGCGGGAGCGGCGAAGGTCGCCGAGGCGAGCTGCCCCGGGGCAGGGGCGCCCGGGCTGGTCGAGGCGCCTTGGGAGTGGCTCTCGGCGGATGAGCAGGCGGCGACGCCGCCGACCAGCACCGCACTCACGGCGAAGGTCACCACAGTTGCCCGCATTGTTCTCCTTGAAATTTCGTTGGCTGGTCTTCGGCGCGAGTCAGCGCACGGGCTGGCTGGCAGGTCACGACCGCCCGGAGGTTGTGAAAGATGCCGTCTCCGGACGAAATGAGGTTGACGGTCGAGTCCAAAGGACTGTTTGGTGCCAGTGTAAATAGTCGGAGTCGGGTAAGCGGCAGTTTTCACGATGGGATGAATTGTTTCCGCTTCTCGCGGAATCGAGTCAGCAAGTGAGATGGAAAGCGCAGAGAAACGACCGACGACCGACCGGGGCCTAGCCCAGCACGGAACGCACTGACTCCTCGGACCGGCCGATGACCGCGGTGTCGTCGGCCGTGATGATCGGCCGCTGGATCAGGATCGGATTCTCGGCCAGCACCGCGAGCCAGCGGGCGCGGTCCTCGCGCGGCCACTCCTTCAGCCCGAGCGAGCCCGCGACGGCCTCGCCGAACCGCGTGATGTCCCACGGCTCCAGCCCGAGCCGGTCCAGCACCGCCTCGAGTTCCGCGACCGTCGGCGGTGTCTCCAGGTAGTACCGGACCGTGTACTGGGCTTCCTCCGCGTCG
Organism: Amycolatopsis sp. NPDC059657; assembly: GCF_042734395.1. NCBI lineage: Bacteria > Bacillati > Actinomycetota > Actinomycetes > Pseudonocardiales > Pseudonocardiaceae > Amycolatopsis > Amycolatopsis sp. NPDC059657. The sequence continues at coordinate 4,672 of NZ_JBHWEB010000054.1, forward strand.
AGCACCGACAACGCGGACCGGCACTTCGAGCATGCCGGGTTGATCCAGATCTCCATAAGCCGGAGAGTTTAGTCGTGAGCGTTGCGGGCGGTTCTATTGAGGGGAAGGGCAAATGTGGCGCGCTCCGGGCAGGCCGGCGGGGTCTTCGCTTCGGGGAGGCCAGGGGTCGTGAGTGTTTAGACCGGTTAGAACCGGCCATACCACTCACGACCGCTTGCCAGAGCCTCATCGTGAAGCGAGGGTGCCCCCGAATGCGTACTACGCACCCAACGGCCCCCTCACTTCACACCGAGCACGCCACCTTTGGCTTCCCGCCCAATAGAACCGCCCGCGAGCCCTACTCGGCGGCCAGGAGCTGGGTGGCCGCGAGTTCGCGGTACAGCTCGTCATCGTCCACAAGGGACCGATGGGTGCCGACCGCGCGGACGTTGCCGTGTTCGAGCACCACGATCTGGTCCGCCTCGATGACCGTGGACAGCCGGTGCGCGATCAGCACGACCGTGCAGTGCGCGGCGAGCCCGGTCACGACCTCGCTCAGCGCTTGCTCGTTGCGGGCGTCGAGCTGCGCGGTCGCCTCGTCGAGCAGCAGGACCTGCGGCCGCCGCAGCAGCGCGCGGGCGATGGCGAGTCGTTGGCGTTCGCCGCCGGAGAGGGTGACGCCGCGCGGGCCGACCGGGGTGTCCAGGCCGTCGGTGAGCCGGGAGATCAGCCCGTCGAGCCGGGTGACGCGCAGCGCCTGCGCGATCTGATCGGCGGACGCGTCCGGTGCGGCGTAGAGGAGATTGGCCCGGATGGTGCCCGCCATCGCGGGCGCGTCCTGCTCGACGTAGGCGATCCGGCGGCGGACCTCGGCGCGCGAGAGTGCCGAGATGTCCACGCCGCCGATCAGGACCGTGCCCGAGGATGGCTCGTAGAATCGTTGCAGCAGAGAGAAAAGCGTGGTCTTGCCCGCGCCGGACAAGCCGACCAGCGCCGTCTGGGTACCGCCGGGGATGCTGAACGAGATCCCGTTCAACGCCGGCGCCCGTCCGGGGTAAGCGAATTCGACGCCCCGCAGTTCGATCGCGGGCGGCGGGCCTGCGACCAGCGGGACGCCCGACGCTTCAACGTCCTCCTCGATCGGCATTTCGGCGACCTCGCCGATCCGGCCGACCGCGCCGAGGCCTTGCTGCAGCATGCTCGTGCCGGTCACCAGCGAGGCGATCGGGCTGGCCAGGAAGAACACGTACAGCAGGAACGCGATCAGCTCGGACACGGCCATCGAGCCGTTCGCCACGAACACCCCGCCGACACCCAGTACCACCAGGAACGCGGTCTGGATCGACGCGCCGCCGACCATGCTGACGATCGCGCTGTACCGGGCGCCGACCAGCCCCGCCTGATAGGCCTCCTCGACCGCCTCCTGCGCGGCGGCCGTCTCGCGGCCCTCGGCGCCGTTGGCTTTGACGGTCCTGGTCGCGCCGAGCGTCCGGTCGAGCATCGAGCCGATGACGCCGACCGAGTCCTGCGCGCGGGCGACCGCGGCCTTGATCCGCGGCAGCACGATCGTCATGACGACGCCGACCAGTAGCAACACCACGAAGGTGATCGCGAGCAGCCCGAAGTGGAGCGTCGCCATCATGACGATGGCGCCGATGAAGGTGAGCACCCCGTTGACCGACATGATCAAGCCCTCGGTCGCGGCGCTCTTGAGGAGCGTGCTGTCCGAGGTCACCCTGGCGATGAGATCGCCGGGCGGGCGCTGGTCGAGTTCGGGCACCCGCAGCCGGATCAGGCGGAAGACCAGGTCACGGCGCACCTGCCGGACGACACGCTCGGAGGTCCGCTGCTGCAGCCAGGCGTTGAGCCCGGTCAGCAGCGCACCGGCGATGAGCAGCACCGCGAGGATCAGGATCGGCCCCGCCACACTCGTGCCGAGCGCCAGCCTGCCGAGGATCTCCTGCGCGAACTTCGGCTGGATCAGCCCGGAGGCGCTGGCCAGCAGGGTGATGCCCAGCGACGCGGCCAGCACCTTGCGATGCGGCTTCGCGTACGCGAGCAACGCGCCGAACGACCCGGGTGCGCTCATCAGTTCTCCACTTTGACTAGCAAGTCTTCGAGGTGGTCGGCGGCGCCGGTCGTGCCGCCCGCCGCGCGGAACGAGAGGCCGATGGTTTCGGCGGCCCGGCGATAACCCTGATCGGGGTCGAGCACGGCGGTCACGGCTTCGGCGATCTTGGCCGGAGTGGCCCGCCCGAACCGCAAGCGGACACCGGCGCCGGCGTCGACGACCTGACCGGCGACGATCGGCTGGTCGTCCCTGATCGGCGCGACCACGAGCGGAACGCCGTGCCAGAGCGACTCGCACACCGTGTTGTGCCCGGCGTGGCAGACGACCGCGTCCACCCGCTCCAGCAGCGGCAGCTGCGGAACATGGCCTCGCACAAGGAGATTGCCACCGACCGGGCCGAGCACGCCTCCGGGATCGAGCACGACGGCCCGTACGTCCATTTCGGACAAGGCGGCGGCCGCGGCGGTCAGGAAACCGGCACCCGCGTCCACATTGGCGGTGCCGAGCGTGACGAGCACGGTCGGCGAAGGCGAGTCGAGCCACTCCCATGGGAAGTCCGATGTGGATGGACGGGTCGCGATCGACGGCCCGATCAGCCAGACGTCATCGGGCAGCGAAACCGGCCCGAGCAGTTCACGGGTCGTGAAGGCGAGCACGCCGTGCGGCGACATCCGCGGGTCGGCGGTGCCGCGTCCCCCGATCCGCCCGCGCAGGTCTTCGAGCAGACCGTCCAGCCAGGCAGCCACCTTGGGCAGCCCGCCGAGCGGGTTGATCAGCTCGGCCGAGGTGGTCGCGGAGGTGACCCAGGTCAGGCCGAGGTCGTCGGCGATCAGCCCGCCCGCGACGGCCTGCTGGTCCGAGATCACCACGTCCGGCTCGAACCGCTCGATCGCCGCTCGGACGCCTGGTCCCATGTGATCGGCGAGCGGGATGAGGAAGTCCTCCCAGAGGAACTGGAAGGCGGCCGGTCCTTTGAGGTCGGCCGTGCGGCGCAGCCCGCCTTCGGGCGCGTAACAGTCGAAGATCGTCGCGCGCGGCCCGGCGAGCCGGGTGAGGATCTCCGACGCGCCCGCCCACGCGACCTCGTGGCCGCGCGCGGTCAGCTCGGCCGCGACGCCGATGGTCGGATTGATGTGGCCGACCAGTGGCGGCACCACGAACAGGAAGCGGCTCACTCCGCCTCCACTAGCGAGTGTTCCGCTACCCAATCGCTGATGAGCGCGGAGATCTCCTCGGTCCGTTCGACCAGCACCGAGTGTCCCTGGTCCGGCAGCATGGTGACCCTGCCGCGTTCCAGGTACTTCTCCATGTGCTCGCGCTGGATGGCCATCGGCGAGTCCTCGCCGAACAACGCGAACACCGGGCATTTGATGTCGCCGAGGTAGTGGTCGATGGTCTTGCTGCGCACCACTTCTTCGGCCAGCGCCGTGACCTGCAGGATCCGGCCGGCGGCCTTGGTCAGCCTCGCCACGTGGCTGCCGTGCTCGGCGCTGAGGCGCGCGAGGTAGGACTCCGAGGCCAGGTTGACCTTGGCGTCGGCCAGCGTGTCGCCGAGCATCTCCGCCCACAGCGGCACCGGCGGCGTGCCCTCGATCGCGACGATGCTCGCCACCCGGTCCGGCCGCGAGGCCGCGTAACCGTAGGCGACGGTCGCGCCGAAGCAGTTGCCGATCAGGTGCACCGGCCGGTCGACGCCCAGCACCCCGAGCGTCAGGTCCAGGTCGTGCACGAAGTCCTCGAGCAGGTAGCCGGTGGGCGGGCGGCTGGACTTCCCGTGCCCGCGCAGGTCGTACATGATCACGTCCATGCCCGCGTTGGCGAACGCGGGGCCGAGCGTGAAGTAGAAGCTGGCGAGGCTGTCGTAGAGCAGGCCGTGGATGAGCACCACGATCGGCGCCTCCTCACCTGGCGGAGGTGGGACGACCGGGGGCAGCCGCTGCACGTGGACGTCGATCTCGCCGACGCGGATCTTGCTCATGACAGCGACTTCACGACGAAGACCACGAGCTCGCCGACCGTCATCGCCATGATCTCGCCGAGTTCCTTGTCCGCGATGAACTGGGCGAAGTTGATCGTCTCGCCGTAGCGGTCGCGCAGCGAGCCGGACAGCGCGACCAGGTCGATGCTCTCCAGCTCCAGGTCGTCGTGGAACTTGGTGTCCATGGTGATCTCGGTGTCGTCGAGGCCGTACTCCTCGAGCAGGTCCTGGAGCATCCCGGAGATGTCCGCGAAGACCGACGCTTCGTCGACGACCGTGGTCTCTGTGCTCATTTCTTCTCCTCTTCCTCAGTCCACGCCACGACGTATTCGCGCTCGGGCAGCCCGGCCGGGTTCGCGACCCGCCGGTGCCATACCGGGTACTCCTCGCCGTCCACCCGGACGGTCAGCACCTCGGGATCGGCCTTGACGACCTCGAAATTCCTCGGCTCACCCATGAGCCCGGTGCCGCGCAGCTTCGCGACGGCCTCCTTGGCCGTCCAGAACCGGGTGAACCACAGGTCTTCCGAGTCGTCGTGGTATTTCGCGGCCTCGATCAGCCGCTCCCACTCCCCCGCGCTCAGCGCCGCCGAGAAAGTGGTGTCGCTGCGTTTGATGACCTCTTCGACATCGATACCGCACCGTCCGCTCCGGACGATGGCGACGCCGACCTCGCCGCGGTGCGCGATCGACACGGTCAGCCCCGGCAACACCTTGCCGTAGGCGCCCTCGACGTGCGGACGGCCCGCGCGATCGTTGACCACGCGAAGTTCCGCCGGGAAGATCCCGCCTTCGCCCCGGTTCCACAGCCAGCGGCGCACGGCGTCCTTGGCGGCGATCCGGCCGAGCAGCCACTGCCGTTTTCCGCGCGGGGAATGGCTTTCGTACTGCTCACGCTCGGCGCCGGCGAGGATGTTGCGCATGATCAGCTCGCGGGTGGCGAGGTCGGGCCACTGCTCGTGGACCAGCGCCCAGCCGCCTGGCTGGATCTCGGACAGCGTGTTGTGCTCCGGCACGCGGTCCATCCGGCGGATCACCGGGTTGCTGTCGAAGCGGCGGTCGACCCAGCCGGTGAACTCGGCCCACACCTGTCCTTTGTGGACGAGCTGCATGTCGGCTTCGAGCAGCGCGTCGCTCAGTGCGGTGATCCGGACGAGGCATTCCAGCTCCTCGCCCGCCGCCGGATGGTCGCCGTAGAACCGGATCTCCTTCATGCCGACCGGGAACACCGTGGTGCGCGACGGCAGTTGCGACATGATCCAGTAGCCGAGCACCTGGCCGACGTTGTCCAGCAGCGCGCCGGGCGCGGCCGGGGTGGTCAGTATCGCGCGGGTGTGCGCGTCGCCGACCGCGATCAATTCCTTGACACCCTGGAATTGCGGGCCGTGGAACATCCAGCGCTCGGTGTAGAGCGCCTCCGCGGTCAGCTCGGGTGCGCGTTCCTCGTAGGCGGGGAACGTCCATGGCACGGGCCGGTCCGCCGGGAAGCCCGGAGCGAGTTCGACGGTCGCCTGCGAGTAGCCGCCGAGTGACGCGGTGACCCGGTGCGGGCCGTCCGGCACGATCTTGACCGGCACGTCGAGCGCCGGGATCGCGGTGATCCACTTGTTCAGCCGTACCTCGTGGACGGCGACCGCGCGCAGACCGGGCGAGGCCTGCTCGGCGAAGTCCATCAGATGCCCGATGACCGTGGTCGCGGGCACGACCGGCCACGAGTCCGCGGGGTCCGCGCCTGCCGGCTGCTTGAAGAAGCAGTGGTCGAGCAGGTAAGGCATGGTGTCGACGGAGACGCGCAACGTGCTTTCGAGCGCACGCGGGACCGCCGGACGTGAGATCGTCCGGGTGGCACCGGCCCTGAGCACATCGGACGCGAGCGCCGCGGTGTCCTTGAGCAGAGCGGAGAACTCGGCCGCGATCGGTGAGCTCAGCGAGTCCAAAGGAGACGGACCGGCCGGGGCGAGCCCTGCGGAGACCTCCTTGCGGGTGCGTTCGTCGAGCGAGATGAGCGCACCGCCGAGGTCGAGCCTGACCGGCTTGCGCGCCGAAGGCTTCTTGCCCACCAACGGTTCGGCGTCGGGCTCGGCGCCGTCCACCCACAACGCCGTGACCACGCGGTGCAGCTGCGCGAGCCCTGGCCGGTGCGCGGAATGCGCGGGTACGACGAGGTGATCCTTGCCCTGCAACGTGTCGCCGATGAGCGAGCCCAGCTGCCCGGCGCCGAGCTGGACGAACGCGCGAAAGCCCCGCGCGTGCATCGCCTCGATCATCGGGCGGAACCGGACCGGCTCCAGCAGATGCCGGACGAACAGCTCGCGGATCGCCGCGGGCTCGGCCGGGTACTCCGACTCGGTCGTCGCCGACCACACCGGCAGCCTGGCCGGATGCAGTGAGTAGGCCTCGGCGGCCTCGCGGATCGGGTCGAGGTACGGCGCGAGCATCGGCGTGTGGAACCCGGACTGGAACGGCAGTACCTGCGAGATCACCGCCCGGTCGCGGAACCGCCGCACGAGCGATTCGACGGCCTGTGCCGGGCCGCAGATCATCGACTGGTTCGGGGCGTTGTCGTGGGACAGCACGACTTCCGACTGTCCCTTGAGGACTTCGAGCACCTGGGGCGCCGGCGCGCCGATGACCGCGAATGCCAGGCCGGGCACCTTCAGCGCGTCCGGGTCGAACTTGGCGAGGAACGCGTCGACCTCGTCCTCGGCGTGGATCCCGGCGGCGGCCATCGCGGTCCACTCGCCGAGGCTGTGCCCGGCGAGCGCGTCCGGGACCACGGAAAGCCTGCCCAGCGCGGAATTCAGCAACCGGCCGAGCTCGAAGACGCCGGTGCCCTGACGGCCGACGTCACCGATCTTGATGTCCTCGGCGGACAGTGACCAGCGGAGTCCGAAGTGGCGCGCGATGTCCTCGGAGTTCAGTTCGAACTCGGCTTCCAGACCGGGGAAGACGAACGCGAGCTTGCCGCCGCCTGGGCCGAGCAGCGGTTCCGGCACGAACCACAAGTCGTTGCGGCCACGCCACGGCTTGCCCTTCGCGACGGCCTTGCGGGCCAGCGCGAGGCGTTTTGCCGTCGGATCGACGATACCGAGGCGCGTCGGGCCGCCTGCTCGGATCCGCTCGTCTAGTCCGGCCGCCAGCACTTCGCTGTCGTCCGCGTCGAGTACCGCGGCCAGCTCGGCCGGGCTCGCGGCCGTCAGCCGCAGCACCCGCTCGGGTTCGCGAACCGTGACAGCGGGCCTGGAGGCCGCCTGCTCCAGCACGACGTGCGCGTTGATGCCGCCGAAGCCGAACGCGTTGACCCCCGCCCGGCGCACGGGCTGGTCGTCGGTGGTCTGCCACGGCTGGGCACTGTCCAAAGTGGTGAACCGGGTGCGGGCGAGCGCCGGGTTGGGGTCGTCGCAGTGCAGGGTCGGCGGCAGAATCCCGTGGTGGACGGCCAAAGCCGCCTTGACCAGCCCGGCGACGCCAGCGGCCGGCATGGTGTGGCCGATCATCGACTTGACCGAGCCGATCACCGCGCGCTCGTCGGTCGCCGCGCCGAACACCTCGGCGAGCGTGGCCAGCTCGGCGTTGTCGCCGGCCGGAGTCGCGGTGCCGTGTGCTTCGAGCAGGCCGACCGAGCCGGGTTCGGCCGGGTCGAGCCCGGCCGCCGCCCAGGCCTGACGGACCGCGCGGACCTGGCCGCCCGAGTCGGGGTTGAGCAGGCTCGCGGTCTTGCCGTCACTGGCCACGCCCGTGCCGGTGATGACGGCGTACACCCGGTCGCCGTCGCGCTCGGCGTCTTCGAGCCGCTTGAGCACGACCACGCCGGTGCCCTCGCCGATCAGCACGCCGTCGGCGCCGCGATGGAATGGCCGGATCCGCTGGCTCGGCGACAACGCGCCGAGCTGGTTGAACACACTCCAGAACGTGATGTCGTGGCAGTGGTGCACCCCGCCGGCCAGCACGACGTCACAGCGTCCGGTCTGCAGTTCACGCACGGCGTGGTCGACCGCGACGAGCGAAGACGCGCACGCGGCGTCCACTGTGTACGCCGGGCCACGCAGGTCGAGCCGGTTCGCCAGCCGGGACGCGGCGAGGTTCGGCACCAGGCCGATCGCCGATTCCGGTGCCTCCGGGCCGAGCTGATCGGTGAACGCCTGCCGCACCTGCTCCAGCCGCTCCCCCGAAAGCTCGGGCAGCAACTCACCCAAGGTCCTGACCAGCTGGCTCGCGGTCCGCACCCGCTGGTCCAGCCGGACGAGACCGGGCGTCAGGTAGCCGCCGCGGCCCAGGATGATCCCGGTGCGCTGGCGGTCGGACGGCAGCCGCTCGTCGCCGCCCGCGTCCGCGATCGCCTGTGCCGCGACCCGCAACGCGATCAGCTGATCCGGCTCGGTGGCCTGCACCGAGTTGGGCATGATGCCGAACCCGGTGACGTCCACTTCGGCCAGTTCGTCGACGAAACCGCCGCGCTTGCAGTAGATCCGGTCGGCCCGCGGTTCCGCGCCCGGCGCGTAGTAGTCACCGTCCCAGCGGCCCTCGGGGACGTCGGTGATCGCGTCGACGCCCTGCACGAGATTGCGCCAGTACGTGTCGAGATCCGGTGCCCCGGGGAAGAGCACCGACATTCCGACAATGGCGACGGGCATGGAGCTCACCATCCGGAGGCCGTGTAGACGACCGCGGTGGCGTCCTCGGAGCCCCAGGCCAGCTCGCGGAGCAGGCTCATGGTGCCCTCTTCGGGGTCGATCAGCTCGATGCCGCGCTTGGCGTAGTTGCGCATCAGCTCGGGCGTGACCATGCCGTTGTTGGTACCGGTCGGCGCCCACGGCCCCCAGTGGACGGTCAGCCCGCGTCGTCCGTCCACTTCGGACCAGTGGCGGCCGAGCGTCTCGAGCGCGTCGTTGGCCGAGGCGTAGTCGGACTGCCCCCGGTTGCCGAGTGTGGCGGCGATGCTGCCGAACAGCACCGCGAACCGCGGGCCGTTCGGGAGCGTGCCCGCCGCGTCGAGCAGCGCCTGCGCGCCGTCGACCTTCGTGCTGTAGACCCGGCTGAACGACTCCGGCGTCTTCTCGGCGATCAGCTTGTCCTCGATCACGCCCGCCGCGTAGACGAGGCCGTCGAGCCTGCCGTGCTCGGTGTGGATCTCCTTGATCGCGCGCTGCACGGCGGCGCCGTCGAGCATGTTGACCGAGTGGTAGCGGACCTGGCTGCCGAGTTCGGTGAGCCTGCGCACCGTGTCGCGGACCTCGCGCTCACCCTGGATCCGGCTGACCGCCTTCTCGATCTCGGCAGGCTTGCGCAGGCCGCTCGCGATGAGTGCGGCGCGAAGCTCTGCTTCGGTGGACGCTCCCGCGGTCGCCGCGTCCTCGTCGGCGGTCAGCGCGGTCCGGCCGAACAGCTCGATGCGGCAGCGGCTCGCGGCCGCCAGCGCGGTGGCGAACCGGGCGGTGATGCCCTTCCCGCCGCCGACCAGCAGCACCACCGAGTCACGGTCGAGCCCGAGCGCGGCGGCCTCGGCGGCGCCGTCACCGGCGGGCCCGGCTCCCGTGCTGCCGAGCAGGCCCAGCGCGGTCTCCTCCATGCGCAGGCCGTGACGGGTCTCGCCGGACCGCAGTACGACCGGCTCACGGTCCACACCGGACAGTTCCGCGACCAGCCCGTCCGCGATCACCTCGGTCGCCCCAGCCTGCTCGACCACGCGGGCGATGGTGTCCGGATACTCGCGGGACACCGAGCGGAAGAACCCGCGCAGGCCCTCGGCCGGTCCGCTCGCGATGACCCAACGCGGTGAAGTGGCCAGCACCGTTTGGTAGGTCGGGAAAGCGTCCGGCAGCACCGGGTCGCTCAGGTCGCCGAGGAAGTAGACGCCGTCGAACTTCCGTGACGCCGGGGCCTCGGTGGTGACCAGCGCTTCGGCGCCCTGGGCGCCGAGTCTGGCGGCCAGCGCGTCGGCGAGATCGTCGCTGCCGAGCACCAGGAACTCGCGTCCGGCCAGCTCACCGGGGCTCAGCTCGGCCTTCGCCAGCTCGAACTCGGTCATGATCAGGCGCTTCGGCGCGACGATGACCGGCTCGTCGGTGCTGGCGGGCTTTTCCGCGACCGGCGCGGGCTCGGCAGCCGTCTCGCCGCCACCGACGATCAACGCGGTGATCGCGGCGGCCGTGCGCGCCTTGGCCAGTTCTTCGGAGTCGCCATCGAGCGGGAGGCTGAGCCGGGTCGCGAGTTCACCGGCGATCTCGGCGCGCTTGATCGAGTCGACGCTCAGATCCGCTTCGAGATCGAGATCCGGCTCGATCATGTCGACCGGGTAACCCGTGCGCTCCCCGATCACTTCGAGCACCACGGAGAGTACGTCCTGCTTCGGTGCGACTGAGACGACGACCGCGGGAGCGGGTGCCTTGCCGCTGATCAGCGCGGTGATGCTCGCGGCGGTCCGTGCCTTGGCCAGCTCCTCGGAGTCGCCGTCGAGCGGCAGCCCGAGCCTGCTCGCCAGCTCACCGGCGATCTCGGCACGCTTGATCGAGTCGACGCTCAAGTCCGCTTCGAGATCGAGATCCGGCTCGATCATGTCCACCGGATATCCAGTGCGCTCCCCGATCACCTCCAGCACCACCGAAAGCACATCCTGCTTCGGAGCGGCGACGACCTCGACCGGCTTCTCCGCCACGACGGCCACACTCACCGGCGCGGGAGCGGCGACGGTCCGTGCCGGAGCCGCGTCGACGTAGGTGATGGCCGGGCGGGCGCCGGGGTCCGTGCCGAGGTAGCCGAGCAGGACGTCACGCTGGGCCGCGACCATCTCCCTGCTGGTGCGCAGGAATTCGGCGATGAGTGCCTCGGAGCCGCTGGTCTGACCGGGGGCGGCGTGTCCGGTTGTTGTCACGAGAGCCTCCGAAATACGCTGGGCGGGATGAAGTGCCGTCGCGGGGATCGACCCGTCGACGGTGCGAAGCAGATGGCCGTCGACCGTCCAGCCCGCGCGCTTGCGGCGGGCAGCCTTCCCCGCTTCGACGGCGTCACGGCCCTGGAACAGCCAGCCGGTGCGGACGTCCACCCCGGCGACGGCGAGCTGCGCGAGCGCGCCGAGGAACCCGGCGAGGCCGGTGCGGCGCCTGCCCTCCAGCGACACCGTCCGATGTGGACGGTCCTCGAGGATGGCCTGCACCAGCTTGGTCAGCACCGAACCCGGCCCGGCCTCGACGAACACCCTGGCACCCGCGGCGTACATGGCCTCGATCTGCTCGACAAACCCGACCGGCGCGCCGATCTGGGCGGCCAGCTCGCCGCGGATGGCGGCTGGCTCGTTCGGATACGCGCAGGCCGTGCGGTTCGACCAGACCGGGATCTCCGGTTCGGCCACCGGCTCGACGCCGAGCACCTCGGCGAACGTCTCCCCCGCCGCCGCGACCAGCGGACTGTGGAACGCGCACGCGACCGTGATCCGCTTGGCGCCCAGGCCTTTCGCGCGCAGCTTCTCGACCGCCGCGTCGACGGCCGCTGTCGGCCCGGAGATCACGGTCTGCTTGGGCGAGTTGCGGTTGGCGGTGACGACCGTGTCGCCCAGCCCCGCGTCCTCGAGTGCCTCGGTGACCTCCGACGCGCCCGCCGAAACGGCCGCCATCGTGCCGGGGTCGTCGGCTCCGGTCGCCTTGAGGATCGCCTCGGCGCGGGCGGTGCTGCACCGCAGCAGGCTCTCCGGGCTCAGCGCGCCCGCCGCGGTCAGCGCGACCAGCTCGCCGTAGCTGTGCCCCGCCATCATCGCCGGGCGCACGCCCGCCTTGGCGAGCAACGCGTTCGCGGCGAGCCCGGCGATACCGAGCGCGGGCTGCGCGACGCGGGTGTCGGTGATCGCGGCGAGCTGCGCCTTGCGCCCGGCCTCGTCGAACGCGGCGGGCGGGAAGAGCACGCCGGCGGTCGAACCGCCGAGCCGCAGGTAGCGCTGGATCTCGGGGAAGGCGACGAACAGCTCGGCGAACATACCGGGCCGCTGGCTGCCTTGGCCGGGGAAGAGGAATGCCAGATCCCCGGTTTCCTCGTCCGATGCCTGAAAAAGCCCCAGGTCAGGGTTGTGCTCACCGTCGACGGCCCGGCGCAGCAGCCCGGCCAGTTCGTCCACAGTGGACGCCAGCACGGCGATCCGGACGCGGGTGCCTCGGGTGGCCCCGATCTCGGACCGGCGCGAGGCGCTGAGCGCGAAGTCACGCAGACGCCACGGCTCGAACTTGCCGGGGTCGGCCTCGACCAGCGCGAGCAGTTCCTTCGCCGCCTTGGCCGCCGCGCCGTGATCCGCGCCGCGGAAGGTGAACAGCTCGACCGGCCATTCGTCGGCGGTGTGCGCGGGCGGCGCCCCGCCCTGGTGCGCGCGGAGCACGACGTGGAAGTTGGTCCCGCCGAAGCCGAACGCGGACACGCCCGCGATCCGGTCTGCGGGTGCGGCGGCCCACGGCCTGGCCTCGGTGTTGAACGCGAACGGGCTGTTTTCGGCTTCCCAGGCCGGATTCGGCTTCTGGACGTGCAGCGTCGGCGGTTTGACGCCGGTGTACAGCGCGAGCGTGGTCTTGATGAGCCCGGCGAGACCGGCGGCGCATTTGGTGTGCCCGATCTGCGACTTGACCGAGCCGACCGCGCAGGCACCCGGCTCCGCGCCCGCTTCGGCGAACACCTTGGTCAGCGTGCCGAGTTCGGTGCGGTCGCCGACGACGGTGCCGGTGCCGTGCGCCTCGACCAGCCCGACCTCGGCGGGCGAGATCCCGGCGTTGCGATACGCCCTGGTCAGCGCGTTGTGCTGGCCTTCGGGCCGCGGCGCGGTGAGGCCGAGCGCGCGGCCGTCACTCGCACTGCCGACGCCCTTGATGACCGCGTAGACCCGGTCACCGTCGCGTTCGGCGTCCGCGAGCCGCTTCAGCGCGACGCACGCGACACCCTCGCCGAGCGCGATGCCGTCGGCCGCGCTGTCGAAGGTGGCCGACCGGCCCGTCGGCGAAAGCGCGTGGACCGAAGCGAAAAGCAGGTAGTCGTTGATGCCGTTGTGCAGGTCGGCGCCGCCGCAGAGCACCAGGTCGCTGGTACCGGCGGTGAGTTCCTTGCATGCCACGTCGACCGCGGTCAGCGAAGACGCGCAGGCGGCGTCGACCGTGTAGTTGGCGCCGCCGAGGTCGAGCCGGTTCGCGACGCGGCCGGCGATGACGTTCGCCAGCACACCGGGGAACGAGTCCTCGGTGAGCTTGGGCAGCTGCGCGTCGAGCGCGGGCGGGATCTCGCCGATGTAGGACGGCAGGACCGTGCGCAGGGTCATCGCGTTCGACAGGTCGCTGCCCGCCTCGGCGCCGAACACCACGGAAGCCTTGGAACGGTCGAAGTCGCGGTCGCCGTAGCCCGCGTCGACGAGCGCACGGCGCGCGGCTTCGAGCGCGAGCAGTTGCACCGGCTCGATGCTCGCCAGCGACGACGGCGGGATGCCGTAGCTCAGCGGGTCGAACGGGATCTCGGGCAGGAACCCGCCCCAGCGTGACGGCGTGCGGCTGCCGTCGCCATCGGGGTCGTAGTAGAGGGACTGGTCCCAGCGCCGCGACGGCACCTCGGTCACCGAGTCGACGCCGCCGAGGATGTTCGCCCAGAACGTGGTGAGATCGGGCGCCTGCGGGAACATGCACGACATCCCGACGATGGCGATGTCCAGCGGCTCCGGGGTGGAATCGATTTCTCCGGCGGCAAAACCGAGCTCCGCGATCCGGTTCGCGAGGAACTCCCGCGCGCCGGTCCCGACGGCTTCGTGCAGCGCCGCGATGGTGGTCACCTCGGACCGCAGCACCGCGACCTCACCGGCCATGAACATGCCTTCGGCCAGCTGCCGGTCCTCGGCGACTTCACGCAGGTCGTCACCGACGCGCTCGATTCCCTTGCTGGCGAGGCGAAGCCGTCCGACGTTGAGCTGTTCGAGCTGCTCCCATGCCTCGCGGCTGGGCACCTCGCGCTCGGCGAGGTCCTTCTTGATCGCGGCGTATTCGCCGGTGAACGGGCTGCGGACGCAGCGGGTCGCGTGCCCGGGCGCGGTCTCCAGCAGATCGGTGTGCTCGGCCTCGATCACCTGTTGCTGGAACAGCGGCAGCACCGCGCCTGCGGCGACGGCCTCTTCGGTGAACAGATAGGCCGTGCCCATCAGGACGCCGATCTTCGCGCCGCGCGCGCTCAGCGGGGCGGCCATCGCGGCGACCATGGCGGCCGACCGCTCGTCGTGCACGCCGCCCGCGAAATAGAGCTGCAGCTCCGGCGCGAGGTCAAGGTAATTGTCGAGTACCCCGAGTTGCGCCTCCCACAAGGGAAAACTGTTGCGCGGGCCGACGTGCCCGCCGCATTCGGAGCCTTCGAAGATGAACTTGCGCGCGCCCGCGTCGAGGAACTGCTTGAGCAGCCCCGGCGACGGCACGTGCAGGAAAGTCTCGATACCGACTTCTTCGAGCGCGGCGGCCTGCGCGGGACGCCCGCCCGCGATGATCGCGTGCGACGGCCGGATTTCGCGAATGACTTCCAGCTGCGCGGTTTTGACATTCTCGTCGGCGAACCCGAGAACGCCGACACCCCAAGGCGCGTCGTTAAGTGCGGATTTGGTCTGCTCCAAAACCGTGCGGGTCTGCGCGGCTCCGGAAAGCGCGAGCGCGATGAACGGGAGACCGCCGTCGTTCGCGACCGCCGCGGCGAACGCGGCCTGGTCACTCACCCGGGTCATGGGGCCTTGCGCGACCGACAGCAGGGGCGCGGGCGCGGCGAGCGCCTCGGTCACCGCGTCACGCACGCCACGGACGGCAGCGGCGACGGTGCCCCAGTCCTCCTGGAAGCGGCCTGCGAGAAAACCGTCTTGACCGACTGGCAGCGTCTGTCCGGAAGGATCAGCACCTCGGCGGTGCAGATACCGAATACCCTCCACCACGGCGGTTTCCGAGCCGTCGAGCCCGGTGAGCGTGGTGGTGATCTCGGCCGGAAGGTCCACTTCGGCCAGCAACGCGAGCTGCGTATCGAGCACCACACCGGCCGCGCCGCCCGCGACCGCCGCCGCCGCGGTGTGCGGACCGGCACCGCCCCAGACCCATACCGGCAGGTCGTGCGCGCCGTCGGCGAGCAACTGCTGCAGCAGGACGAAGCTGCTCAGCTCACCGATCCGGCCGCCTGCCTCGTGTCCGCGCGCGATCAAGCCGTGTGCGCCAGCGGCGGCCGCACGCCGCGCCTGGTCGCGGCCGGTCACCTCGGCGAATACCCGGCGACCGGGAAAGTCCTCTGCGGACAGTGCCGAGTCGACGGTCAGCACCACGGTGTGCGCCTGATCCGGGAGAACTTTCACCGGAAAGTCGCTGGTGTGGGCAAGACGCACACCGTAACCTCGCACGCCCCATTCAGCGGTCAGCGCGAGCTCTTCGGCCGCCGCGCGCCCGCCCGCAGTGAGATCGAGAACGCCCAGGCCACCGGCCTGCGCCGCCGCGGCGACGACCCGCGCGGAAGGAATTCCGAACGGGGTCACCGCGAGTACGAGATCGGCCGCATTCGCCGACGCAGCGTCATTGGTGCCGAGTTTCGACACACGCATGAGAACCCCCGCAACACGGAAGTGGGAAAAAGGGTGACGGTCTGTACTTAAGCGCGCGATCGCGGTCCCGTCAATGACTAAACGCTGTTAACAGGGGTCGTCCCACGAAATTGACGCAGATCCCACCCAACGGGCAATCCGCGGACGACTGAAGTTAGCACTGTCGACACATGTCCGACACGATGTGACTTTCACTGGTCGGCGACCATGGCATGACGCTGGGCATCTACCCGGTCAATAGACGGGGGCCAGGCTATTTTCACAAAATTAACAACAGCGGGGAAGCCGGCCGCACTCGCTCCCACTATGTGAGCGAACGCTTTGTGAGGCGCTGATAATACGGCCGTCTGAAAGGCTTCCGTAAATGAACAGAAGGTGGACCACCGCGGCGGATGAACCAGGCCGTTAATCGGCGGTTCAGCCAATAGCCGAAACCCTATGACGACGGTAGGGTCGCGCCGCCCGGTACGAATGCGAGGCCCGGCACCCCGCCTGCGGTCACCAGCCCGCTGGAACCCCTCCCGCCTGGATCGGACTCGCCGGTAACTTGCGGCGGTGACTATATCGGTAACCGGGCGATCGCGGTAAGTCCCGTCGGGAATTAACGAACAAAAGGCCGGGACCAGCGTGAACCGGTCCCGGCCTTCCTTTGTGGACAGTGGGGTCAGACGTGCACGAGCAAACGCGCGAGCAGTTCGGGATGGCCCTCGAGTCCTTGGCGCAGCGTGGCTTCCGCCCACGGATGGAACATCTCGCGCGGCGCCGCGGACCAGTCCAGGGGGCCGAGTGGCGGCTCCGGGTCATACTCGATCATGAACTGCACGCCGCGCTGCACCTCGTCGCCCGCGATGCGCCCGACCAAGTGCAGAGCCAGGTCGATACCCGCCGAAACCCCGGCCGCGGTGATCATCGGCCCGTCTTCCACCCAGCGCTTCGTGACCGGCGTCGCACCGAACTCCTTGAGCGTTTCGAGGTAGAGCCAATGGGTCGTCGCCTCGCGGCCCTCGAGCAGCCCGGCCGCGCCGAGGATCATCGCCCCGGTGCACACCGAGGTCATGAACTCCGCGCTCTCGGCGGCGCTGCGCAGATACGACAGCAGGGTCTCGTCGGTGAGCGCGCGCATGGTCGGCGTGCCGCCGCCGGGCACCATGATCGCGGCCGGCTTCGGGATCTCGTCGAAGGTGTGCGTCGCGAGCAGCGACATCGGGGTGTCCGTGCCGATCGGCTCCTTGCGCTCGGACACCGTCACCGCGCGGTAGGGCAGTCCGAGGTCCGACAGCGCGCCGAGCACCTGCAGCGGGCCGGCGAGGTCGAGCAGGGTGAGGCCCGGATAGAGGACGAACGCGATCGTCTTGGGTTCATCTGTCATGACACAGAGGGTGTCGCCGACCAGGCGATCGCGTGGCGCGGATGTCTCAAATCCTGCGAACCGCGTCCAACGGCCAGGTGAAACTGCTAGCGTCGCCGCCCATGGAGCGCACTCCCCGCCGCGTGGTCCTCGTCGGCTATCCGGACGCGGAACTGCTCGACCTCGCCTGCCCTGCCGACGTCTTCGACGCGGCGAACCGGCTCGGCGTCCAGCCGCGGTACGAACTGCGCACGGCGACCGTCGACGGCAACGGCATCCGCTGCCAGAACGGCCTCACCCTAGGCGCACAGCAGCGGCTTGACCAGGTCGAAGGCGGACTCGACACGCTGATCGTCTCCGGCGGCATCGGCTGCGAACGGGCAGCTGACGACGTACGGCTCATCAACCACATCCGCCGCCTCGCCGACAGCACCAGGCGCGTCGCGTCGGTGTGCAGTGGCGCGGCCGTGCTCGCCGCGGCGGGCCTGCTCAACGGCTGCCGCGCGACCACCCACTGGATCTACGCGGCCAGGCTGGCCGAGCGGTACCCGGCGGTGACCGTCGACCCGGTGCCGCTGTTCATCCGCCACGGCTCCGTCTATACGGCGGCCGGGGTGACCGCCGGGCTCGACCTCGCGCTGTCCTTCGTCGAAGAGGACCACGGCCCGACGCTCGCCCGTGAGGTCGCGCGGATGCTCGTCACCTACCTGCAGCGCCCCGGAAACCAGGCCCAGGTGAGCATGTTCATCTCCGGCCCGCCCCCAGAGCACCGCGTGGTCCGCGACCTCGTCGCGCACATCGCCGAGAAGCTCGACGCCGACCTCGGCACACCCGCGCTCGCCGCGCACGCGGGCATCAGCACCCGCCAGCTCAGCCGTCTCTTCGAGGCCCACCTCGGCACCACTCCGAGCAAGCACGTCCGCGCGACCCGCACCGAAGCCGCCGCCCACCTGCTCTCCACGACCGAGCTGCCGCTGGCCGCGATCGCCCGCCGCTGCGGTTTCGGCTCGACCGAAACCCTGCGCCAGGCCTTCCTCGACCACTACGACACGCCGCCGTCGGCCTACCGCCGAGTCCACCTCCGCCACACTCCCGCCTAGCGCATGCGGCGCACCAGGTCCTCGCGCGGGTGGACACCGAGGCCGGGGCCGTCAGGGAGACGGACACGGACCCCGTTGCTGTCCAAGGGTTTTTCGAGGATGTCCTCGTTGTAATAGTGGGCGCCGATGATGTCCGACGGGACCTCGGCGCTCAGGTCGGGCAGCGCGCAAGCGACGTGCGCCTGCGCGGCGGCGCCGAGGCCGAGTTCGCCGTTGGAGCCGACCACGGTGTCCAAGCCGAAGGCCGCGGCCAGCGCGCCCATCGCGACCGCGCGGCCGGGACCGCCTGCCTTGCCGACGTACAGGCTCACCATGTCCGCGGCGGCCGCCTGGATGACGCGGACGAGGTCGCCGGTGCCGAACACCGACTCGTCGGCGACCACCGGCAGGCCGAACTCGCGCACCGCGGCCATGCCCCCGAGATCGCCGGGCACGACCGGCTGCTCGACGAAAGCGGGCCGTGAGACGTCCAGCTCACGCAGGGCCGCAGCGGCCTGCGAACGCGTCCAGCCGCCGTTCGCGTCCAGCCCGAGGAACGCCTGCGCGCCCGCGAGTTCGCGTGCCCGCGCCACACGCGCGATGTCACCCGGCACGCCGAGACCGACCCGCACCTTGAACGCGCGGAACCCGGCGGCGACCGCGGCCGCGTAGGTCCGTTCGAGCGTTGCGCCGTCGCCGGACAGGGAAAGCTTGATCGGCACCTCGGTCCGGTACGGCCCGCCGAGCACCTCGGCCAGCGGCAGGTCCAACGTCCTCGCGTAGACGTCCCACAGCGCCGTCGACAGCCCCGCCTTGGTGAACGGGTTGCCGGCGAGCGCTCTGTCCATAAGGGACTCAAGGCCGCCGATCGGGGCGAGTTCCTTGCCCAGCAACACGGGCGTGAGCACGTGCCGGATGAAATGCGCGGCGCTCGCCGCGTCCTCGCCGCTCCAGAACGGTGTCGCGCTCACCTCGCCGTAGCCCTCGGCGCCGCAGGTGGTCACCACCCGCACCAGCAGGAAATGCGACCGGTCGTGCGCCCCTCTGGCTCCCCGCACCACCAGATCGGGATCCGGGGCGAGGTCGACGGCTGCGGTGTGGACAGCGGCGATGCGCGTCACCGGCGTTCCTTTCCTGCTGCGTAGTCGGTTTCATCCCATCAAACCCCTGGCGAGATTCGCGATCCGCTCGCTCAGCGCGAGCGCGGCCAGCCCGTCGGCGAGATCGGGTGTCGGCTCGGTGCGCACCCCGGTGATCAGCTCGACGAAGCGTTCCAGCTGCAGGTCGAAACAGCGCGTGCGGTGATCGGGCTCGAATTCGACCCGCTCGGCGCCCTCCGCGGTGATCAGGTCGAGCACGAAGTTCCCGATGTCCAGCCGCGCGTGCCCGCGATCACCGACCACGCTCAGCTCCGCGTGCGGGAAAGCGCTTGCCAGCCAGCCGAATTCGGCCAGCACGACTGTCCCTTTCGGATAGACGAGCCGGGCGCCGCACACGTTCGGCTGCGCGAGCCCCGAGCGAGTCGGGAACGCCCAGGTGTCCTCGACCGCGCGCGGGCCGCCGTCGAACAGGTACGACAGCCAGTCGAACACGTGCGAACCCTCGTGCAGCACCGGCATGCCGTGCACGAGCGCAGCCTCGATCCGTTCCGTGTGCTTGGGGTCGAAACGGTCGCGCAGTTCACCATAGACATGCGCGCGCACGAGCAGCGAATCGCCGAGCTTGCCGCGCGTGATCCAGTCACGCAGCACCGCGAGCGCCGGGTCGTGCCGGTACGCCAGCCCGGTCTGCACCCGCGAGCGGAACTCCGTCGGCAGCGCGGACAACGGCCGCGCCGCGCGGCTGGTGGTCGCGAGCACCTGCCCGGTGAGCACGAACCGTCCACTTCGGACCAGACGGTCGAGCAGCGCGGGCGTCACCCATGGCGGCGTCGCCAGTATGAACCCGTCCACCGCCGGGTCGTCGAGGAACGGCGTCACGTCGCCGAACGCGGGCGCCCGTACGCGCTCCTGCGCGAGCACGCGCCGCCGGTCGACCGGATCGACCAAGCCGGCCACGCTGACCGCGGGATGCCGGAGCAACGCGGGCAGATGCGCCGTCAGCGCCGTCTCGCCCAGACCCACCAGCACGATCCCCGCCCGGCTCATCGCGGAGCCCCCGAGATGCCCATCCCCGCTCCCTCCCGCGCCCGTCCCCCGACGGAGCCTGGTGAGGAGGTGTCGCGAAGATCCGCCGCACCCCGCTTTCGAAGATAACTTCTCGGCGGCGGCCGCGCTAGAACCGGTTACATCTCAACAGCCGAGCTTGACGGAAATCTGCTTCGCCTGGCGCACAACGAGATCGGCGGCGATGTCCAGCCTGGCGCCCGCGAGCTCGCGGGTGAACCCGGTGACGCCGACCGAACCGGCGACGCGGCCCTCCGCGTCGAAGAACGGTGCCGCCAAACAGGCGACATCCGCTTCGTCTTCTTCGTCCTCCATGGCGTAGCCCAATTGCCGTACCTTGGCGAGCTGTGACCGGGCGGCCCGCAGCGTCATCCGGTTGGTGAGCAGCGGCTCGAGCTGGGCGTCCGGCAGATGCGCGGCGATCGCCCTGCCGAGCGCGGTGGCATGGAACGGCACGACCTTGCCCGGATACGTGTCGAACTGGATGAAACCGGGACTCGTCGCCTTCGCGACATAGACCACCGACGCGCCGTTCAGCACGCCGACGTGAGCGGGCATGCGGAGTTTGTCCGCCAATAGGCGTAATTGCGGCTCCGCGACCTCGGACAGGTCCTCTTGCCGGATCAACGGCGAAGCGAGTTCGTACAACCGCAAAGTCACCCGCCAGAAATGGCTCCTGCCGACGACCAGCCTGCTCGCGTAGCCGCGCTTCTCCAGCGTGTAGACGATCGAAGCGCAGGTGGCGAGCGGGATGCCGGTGGCACGGGCGAGCGCCGTCAGCGTCAGCCCGTCTTCCGTCGCGACAAGGGTCTCCAGCACCGTGAGCGCACGATCCACGGCCGGCGAAGCCGGGCGAGCCGCGGCGACAGGAGCCACCTCTTCGCTGGATTCGTGCGCCACCGATCTCCCCCGATCCGTCGCTATTCTCGAATTCCCGCTTCCAGTATGGCTCAGCGCGCGTCACCCCGACGGGCGAAAGGGCGCCCCCCGGGCGCAGGATGCGCGAAGCACTGTGCACGATGTGCGCGTGGACCGTCATTCCAGCGCCGATGAGGGCGACAACGAGGTCACCGGCCCGATTCGCCGGATAACCGACACGCCGTCCCGTCCGGTCAGGCGCCGGCCACCGCCCGCAGGCCAGGCCGCGCGGCCGCGCCGCCCCGCGGCGCGTCCGGAGTCGCCCGAACAGCCGCCGAAACCACCGGAGACCGGACACGGGCACGGCCACGGTCATGGGCACGGCCCCGCCGCACCGGCCTCACGCCGCGTCCGGCTGCTGCTGATCTGGCTGCTCGCCCCGCTCGCCGCCGCGACCGTGCTCGGCATGATCGTGCTGTACCCGTGGGGCAAGGCGGCGCCGACGAGCGTGGTCCCGCAGGGCACCCCGGTGCACGGCACGATCACCACCACGATCACCGGGCCGTGCCTCGGCCAGGGCGAGGTCCAGGTCGGCGCGCCCAAGCCGGACGCCAAGCCGTGCCTGACGGTCGAGCTGAAGCTGACCGACGGCCAGGCGAGCGGCCAGCAGCTCAAGCTGACCGTGCCGATCGAGCCGAGCACCCCGCGGTTCAGCGCCGGCGACACGATCGTCTTGTCCTACAACGGCGGCAAGGCCGACGACCCGTCCGCGTACCAGATCGTCGACTTCCAGCGCGGGCTTCCCTTGGCGTTGCTGGCCGGGCTGTTCGCGGTGGCCGTGATCGTGCTCGGCCGCTGGCAAGGCGTCGCCGCGCTCGTCGCGCTCGGGCTGAGCTTCCTCGTGCTGGCGTTGTTCGTGCTGCCCGCCATCCTCGCCGGGGAGAGCCCGCTGCTGGTCGCGATCGTGGGCGCCGGGGTGATCATGTTCATCGCCCTCTACCTCACGCACGGACTGTCGGCGAGAACCTCGGTGGCCGTGCTGGGCACGCTGGTGAGCCTCGCGCTGATCGGCGTGCTGTCCGCCGTGTTCTCCGCGGCCGCGTCGCTGACCGGGCTCGACGACAACACGTCCAACCTCATCGGCTCACTCGGCCACGGCATCGACGCCCGCGGCCTCCTGCTGGCAGGCGTGGTGATCGGCGCGCTCGGCGTCCTCGACGACGTCACGGTCACCCAGACGAGCTCCGTCTGGGAACTGCGCCGCGCGAACCCGGCGCTCGGCTGGCGCGAGCTCTACGGCGCGGGCCTGCGCATCGGCCGCGACCACGTCGGCTCGGCCGTCAACACCCTCGTCATGGCCTACGCGGGCGCCGCGCTGCCGGTGCTGCTGTATTCATCGCTCTCGGGCATCGGCCTGGGCGCGATCCTCGGCTCGGAGGACATCGCGCAGGAGATCGTCCGGACACTCGCTGGCAGCGTCGGCATCGTCGCGGCCGTCCCGGTGACGACGGTACTGGCCGCCCTGATCGCCTCACGGGAACCGGTGGAAGAACTCACCAGCACCACCAGTATCCAGTAGCCACAAGGCCGAACCCCCGCTTCGGCGTACCGCCTCAGGTGGGGTACGAAGTGGCGGTGGCCGACATCCTGTTCGCCCTCCCCCGCGCGATGCTGACGGTCGCGCGCCGCGTGCTGACCGCCGTCGACGCGGTGCCCCGCATCGCGCGCGCACTCGACGACATCCAGAAGTCGATGGCGCACGTCGAGCGTCTGGCCACCTTCGCGGCCGAGGAACTGCCCGAGCTCGTCTACCAGCTCGAAGCGGTCCAAGAACGCCTAGTCGACCTCGAGAAAGCCATTCGAGAGTCCCCGCGCCCGATGGGCTCGTGAGCGTTGCGGACGCCTTGCCGCTGTTCGGTGGGTGCCGTGAAGGGTGGCTGAACGTTGTGAACGGGGCGTTCGCAACGCTGAGCGACGCATAAGCGCCGTTTGTTCCGTCAGCACCCACTCGAGAAGGCGGGCAAATGCGACTTTTCGTGATAAAAGGCCGTAGTTTGGGTCCTATGTGGACGATGACTGGCCTGTGATCGGGCCGTCTGGCAGTGGTTGACCTTCGCGAAACCCGAGTTTCGGCCATCCAGTGGCCGAAACTCGG
The DNA here is from genome assembly GCF_042734395.1 of Amycolatopsis sp. NPDC059657. Lineage (NCBI taxonomy): Bacteria > Bacillati > Actinomycetota > Actinomycetes > Pseudonocardiales > Pseudonocardiaceae > Amycolatopsis > Amycolatopsis sp. NPDC059657. Next base: position 27,870 of record NZ_JBHWEB010000054.1, read on the forward strand.
GTTTCACACGCTGCTTGACAACGCAGGCCAAGTCTTAACTACCCAGCATTGGGCTAGAACCGCAGCGCTCACGAGCCCGTCAGTCGAGAGTCGCCACGAAGCGGCTGACCGCCTCCATGGTGAACCGCTGCGCGATCTTCCCCGAAGGCGCGGCCGACGCGAGCCGGTAGAGCGGGCGGTCACCGAGGCCGTCGCCGCGTGCCTCCGACTTGAGCTGGGACACCAGCAGCTCCGAGAACACGAGGCCGTTCGCCTCGACGTTGTTGACCAGCGCGTCCGCGAGCCTGCGCAGCTGCAGGATGCCGAGTTCACGGCCGCCCGTCCCGGCGTACAGGGCGAGGTCGATCTTCACGGTCTTGCGCCGCTGACCGGCGTTGATCAGGAGCGCGACCGTGCGGGTGCCGCGGACGTCGGTGACCAGCAGGTCGATGCGCTCGGCGGCGACCAGGTCGATGCGGCGGACGCCCCAGGTGCGGACGAGCACGACCGTGCCTTCGAGCCAGAGGCGCCTGCGGAGGTTGAACAGCACGACGTAGAGCAGCGCCAGCCCGGCGACCGCCGCCGTGACGAGACCGGCGACCTTGCCGCCGATCAGTCCGGCGATGCCGCCGAACGCGGCGGCGAACACGACCACGCCGATCAGGCCGGACCAGGCTCGGCGGCGGCTCAGCGCGGGGTCGTCGTGGTAGAGCGGGAGCCGTTCGGGCTCGTTCGTCATCGGGTCACTTCTCCGAAGTACGGGTTGGCGGTGCGCTCGGCGCCGACCGTGGTCGCCGGGCCGTGGCCGGGTAGCAGGACGGTGTCGCCGGGCAGGGTCATCACTGTGGCACGTAAGGAGTTCTGGAGTTCTTCGGCGTCGCCGCGCCCGATGGACCCGGCGAACACGGTGTCGCCGGTCAGCGCCAGCTTCCCGCCTTCGCCGCTCTCCAGCCGCAGCACCACCGAACCCGGCGTGTGCCCCGGCGCGTGGTCGACGGTGATCTCCAGGTCCGCGACGGCCAGCGCCCCGGCCTCGAGCGGCGTGAAGCCGATCGGCTCCGGCAGCAGGTCGCGGTCGGCCTCGTGCAGCCACACCGGCACGCCGAACGCGGCGGCCGAGGTCACATGGTCGAAGTGGCCGTGCGTGAGGAGCACGCCGTCCGGGGTCAGCCGGTGGCGCCGGAGTGCGGCGGTGATCGGCTCCACCGCGTCCTGGCCGGGGTCGACGATCACGCAGCCCGCGCCCTCGGAGGTCGCGAGCAGGTAACAATTGGCCGCCAGCGGTCCACACGCGAACCCCACGACGAGCAAGAACCCTCCCTCTGACCGGGTATGAATCCCCATTTCAGGCGATTTCGGCCAGCCTAGCCAACCCTGTACTCCGGCCTTACAGGCTGTGCCCATACACTGCCGCTACCCCAGGCGTGTGACACCTAGTGGAACCGGGAGGACGCGGGTGGCGACCAACCAGCAGCGCCGTGAGGCCGCGAAGCGCAAGCTCGAAAGGCAGCTTGTGCACAGGGCCGAGCGTGCGAAGCGGCGCAGGAACGTCGGTATTGGCGTGACGATCGGTGCCGTGATCGCGGTCGCCGGCGCCATTTGGTTGATCGTGGCGACCAACGGCAGCGACTCGACCGGCACGCAGGCATCGGCGACGCCGACCAAGCCGCCGGAGATCAAGATCCCGACCCAGCGCGCCGAGGCCGTCAAGCGGCCGACCGCGCTGGCGAACCCGATCTCCTGCGAGTTCAAGGCCGAGGCGGACCGCCCCGCGTCGAAGCCCGCGAAGGCTCCGGCGAACGGCAACGTCGCCTCGACCGGCACGGTCAACGCGACGCTGAAGTCGACGGCGGGTGACATCAAGATCACCCTGGACCGCTCGCTCGCGCCGTGTGCCGTCGAGAGCTTCATCAGCCTCGCCAAGCAGGGCTACTTCACCGACACCGAGTGCCACCGGCTGTCCACCGAAGGACTGCAGATGCTGCAGTGCGGTGACCCGACGGCCAAGGGCACCGGCGGGCCGGGCTACTCGTTCAAGGACGAGGTGTTCCCCGAGCTGAAGTACGGCCGCGGCGTGCTCGCGATGGCCAACAGCGGCCCGGACACCAACGGCAGCCAGTTCTTCATGGTCTACGGCGACGCGGGCCTGCCGCCGAACTACACGGTCTTCGGCAGCATCTCCGACGAGGGCCTCCAGGTGCTCGACAAGGTCGCCAGGGCTGGCATCGACCCGTCCAGCGCCGCGACGAGCCAGGACGGCACCGGCAAGCCGGTCACGCCGGTCAAGTTCACCGCGGTGAGCGTCGAAGGCTGACCCAAGCTTCGAAGGAGGGCCCCGCCGGGCAGTTGACGGCGGGGCCCTCCTTGTAGGTCGCGCTGGGGTCGTGAGTGGTACGGCCGGTTCTAACCGGCCGTACCACTCACGAGTACTTAAACCTCGGCGTACGGCGGCTGAGGAAGGCGTCGACGCCCTCCGCGTAGTCCTCGCCGTGCAAGGCGTCCAGCCGGATCTGGTCGACTTCGGCGTCCGGTTCGACCTGCCCGGCCAGGATCTTCTCGATGATGCGGTTCATGCCCCTGATCGAGGCCTGGGACCGCGAACAGAGCGTCTCGACGAAGCGTGCCACGCCGTCGCCGAGGTCCTCCGGAGCGAAGACCTCGTTGAGCAACCCGATCTCGCGGGCGCGAGCGGACGTGATCAGCTCGCCCGACAGCAGGAAGTACCGCGCGTGCGCGGGCCCGATCAGCGAGACGAGCTGCCGCGTCGAGACGAAGTCGTAGACGATGCCGAGCTTCGCCGGAGTGATGCCGAAACGGGATCCCTCGGCGGCGAAGCGGAAGTCGCAGGCGACCGAGATCTGGCAGCCGCCGCCGATGCAGTTGCCGCGGATCATCGCGACGCTCGGCTTGCGCATGCCGGTCAGCGCGCGCACCGCGGCCTCGATGGCCTTGTCGTAGACGGCCGCGCCCTCGGCGTTGGAGCGGAGTTCGCCGAACTCGCTGATGTCGGCGCCCGCCGAAAAGTCCTCGCCCGCGCCGGTCAGCACGAGCACCTTGACCGCCGGGTCGGCCTCGACACCCGCGATGATCTCCGGGAGCGCCGACCACATCACGTGCGTGATCGCGTTCTTCTTCGACGGCCTGGCGAACGTCAGCCGCGCGACGGCACCGTCGCGGGCGAACTCGAACCCTTCAGTCATGCCCGAACACTAGACGGGATGGCCTACGAAGCGGAGGTGACGCGGTAGACGTCATAGACGCCTTCGACACTGCGGACGACCTTCAAGACGTGGCCCAAATGCTTGGGGTCGCCCATTTCGAAGGTGAACCGCGAGACCGCGACCCGGTCGCGCGAAGTCGTCACCGACGCCGAGAGGATGTTCACCTTCTCGTCGGCGAGCACCTTCGTGACGTCCGAGAGCAGCCGGTGACGGTCGAGTGCCTCGACCTGGATCGCCACCAGGAACACCGACGAGGCCGACGGCGCCCATTCGACCTCGACCAGCCGCTCCGGCTGGGCGTGCAGGTCCTCGGCGTTCGTGCAGTCCGTGCGGTGCACCGAAACGCCGCCGCCGCGCGTCACGAAGCCCAAGATCTCGTCGCCGGGCACCGGCGTGCAGCACCGGGCGAGCTTGGCCCAGATGTCCGTGGTGCCCTTGACGACCACGCCGACGTCGTTGGAGCCGCGGCGACGGGTCACTGTGGACGGTGTCGCCCGCGCGGCCAGTTCCTCTTCGGCCTCGTCGACGCCGCCGATCAGCGCCACCAGGCGGGAAACGACGTGCTTGGCGCTGGTGTGGCCCTCGCCGACGGCCGCGTAGAGCGAGCTGATGTCGCCGTGGCGCAGCTCGGTGGCCACCATGCCCATCGACTCCGCCGAGACCAGGCGCTGGATCGGGAGGCCGACCTTGCGGACCTCCTTGGTGATCTGTTCCTTGCCGGCCTCGATGGCCTCGTCGCGGCGTTCCTTCGCGAACCACTGCCGGATCTTGGCGCGTGCCTTCGGTGACCCCGCGAACGAAAGCCAGTCGCGCGACGGGCCGGCGGTCTCCGCCTTGGACGTGAAGATCTCGACGACCTCGCCGTTTTCGAGCTTGCGCTCCAGCGCGACGAGACGGCCGTTGACGCGCGCGCCGATGCAGCGGTGGCCGACCTCGGTGTGCACGGCGTAGGCGAAGTCGACCGGGGTCGACTCGACGGGCAGCGTGATCACGTCGCCCTTGGGCGTGAACACGAAGATCTCGCGCGCGGCCAGCTCGTAGCGCAGCGATTCGAGGAAGTCGCCCGGATCGGCGGCTTCCCGCTGCCAGTCGAGCAGCTGCCGCATCCACGCCATCTCGTCGACGTCGACGGCGTTGGCATTGCCGCTGCTGTGCGTGCCCTTGGTCTCCTTGTACCGCCAGTGCGCGGCGATGCCGTACTCGGCGGTGCGGTGCATCTCGTAGGTCCGGATCTGGACCTCGAGCGGCTTGCCGTCCGGCCCGATCACCGTGGTGTGCAGCGACTGGTAGACGCCGAACCGCGGCTGCGCGATGTAGTCCTTGAACCGGCCGGGCACCGGCTGCCACAGCGCGTGCACGACGCCCATGGCGGCGTAGCAGTCGCGGACGTCCTCGACCAGGATCCGCACGCCGACCAGGTCGTGGATGTCGTCGAGGTCGCGGCCCCTGACGATCATCTTCTGGTGGATCGAGTAGTAGTGCTTGGGCCTGCCCTCGACCTTCGCGGTGATCCGCGAGCCTTCGAGGTTGGCCGTCAGGTCGGTGATGACCGAGCGCAGGTAGATGTCGCGCGAGGGCGCGCGGTCGGCGACCAGGCGCACGATCTCGTCGTACTTCTTGGGCTGCAGGATGGCGAACGCCAGGTCCTCCAGCTCCCATTTGACCGTGGCCATGCCGAGCCGGTGCGCCAGCGGGGCGAGCACCTCGAGGGTCTCGCGGGCCTTGCGTGCCTGCTTCTCGGGCGGCAGGAACCGCATGGTGCGCATGTTGTGCAGCCGGTCGGCCAGCTTGATGACCAGCACTCGCGGGTCGCGGGCCATCGCGATGACCATCTTGCGGATGGTCTCGGCCTCGGCCGCGGTGCCCAGCTTGACCTTGTCCAGTTTGGTGACACCGTCGACGAGTTCGCCGACCTTGTCGCCGAACTCGGCCTTCAGGGTGTCCAGCGAGTAGCCGGTGTCCTCGACCGTGTCGTGCAGGAGGGCCGCGACCAGCGTCGTGGTGTCCATGCCCAGGTCGGCGAGGATGGTGGCGACCGCGAGCGGGTGCGTGATGTACGGGTCGCCGGACTTGCGCCGCTGGTCGCGGTGCAGCTCCTCGGCGACGTCATAGGCCCGCTGGAGCAGGGCGAGGTCGGCGTTCGGGTGCAGCTCGCGGTGCACCACGGCGAGTGGTTCGAGCACCTGCTTGACCGAGGCGGGCCGCTGCGCGGTGATCCGCCTGGCGAGCCTGGCCCTGACCCGCCGGGTGGCCGACGGCGTAGGGGCGGCGCCGTTCTGGGCGGGCACTACGGACTCGAGCTCTTGGCTCACCCGCACCTCCTGCTGCATGTACCTCTGGGAGTCAAGGGTAACGCCCAGCCACGACAGTACGTCGCGACGCCCAGGTCAGCAGGCCTGAAGTGCGTGTACTCCGTAACCGTCGAGTACCGCCCGGCCACCGAGCGCGGTCAGTTCCATCACCACCGACACGCCCTCGACGCTGGCTCCGGCGTCCTGCAGCAGGCGGCACGCGGCCGCGGCCGTGCCACCCGTCGCGAGCACGTCGTCCAGTACTGCAACGCGCTGACCGGGCGAAACGATCCCGGCGGGCAGTTCGACCGACGCGGTGCCGTATTCGAGCTTGTAGTCGACCCGTCCGGCGACGCGCGGCAGCTTGCCCGGCTTGCGCACGAGCACCACGCCGATGCCGCGGGCGTAGCCGACGGCGGCGGCGAGCAGGAAGCCACGCGCCTCGACACCCGCGATCAGGTCGACCTCGGGGCCGACCGTCTCCGCCAAAGCGCCGACCACCGCGGAGAAACCCGCGGGGTCGGCGAACAGTGGGGAGAGATCGCGGAAGAGCACGCCGGGCTCGGGAAAGTCCGGCACCTCGGCGATGAGGCCGAGCGCCTTCTGCAGTTCCATCTCTTACTTCTTGCGTTTCTGGTTCGGCTTGTTCTTCGGGATCCGGCCAGGCACGCTCGCCGCAGCGGCGTACGCCTTCTCCTTGCGGAGTTCGGCGGCCAGCGCGTCGTCGTCGCTCGCGTCGAAGTCGTCCTCGACGGTCGTCTTGGCGACCTTCGCGCGACGGGCGGCGACGCGGGCGGCCTGCTGCCGGTACTTCGGGTCACGCAGCTTCAGGTCGACCAGGAGCGGCGTGGCCAGCGCGACCGAGGACAGCACGCCGACGATGGTGCCGGTGAGCTGCACCAGCGCCAGGTCCTGCAGCACGCCGGAGCCCAGCAGGAGGGTGCCGACGATCAGCAGGCCGAGGATCGGCAGCATGGCGATGAACGCGGTGTTGAACGACCGCATCAGGGTCTGGTTCAGCGCCAGGTTGGCCGCCTCGGCGTACGTGCGGCGGGTGAGGCCGAGCAGGCCGCGCGTGTTCTCGCGGACCTTGTCGAACACCACCACGGTGTCGTACAGCGAGAACCCGAGGATCGTCAGCAGGCCGATGACGGTCGCGGGCGAGACCTCGAAGCCGACCAGCGAGTACACACCTGCGGTCACCACGATGTCGTGGATCAGCGAGATGAACGCGGCCGCCGCCATCCGGAGGTCGAAGTAGACCGCCAGGAAGATGACCACGGCGAGCAGGAAGATCCCGAGCGCCAGCAGCGCCTTCTGCGAGATCTCGCCACCCCACGACGCCGAGACGGCACTGTCCGAGATGGCCTGCGGGCCGGTGGTGCCGTTCGCGCCGACCGGGGCCAGCTTGGTCGCGATCTCCTGCTTCACCTTGAACACGTCGGCGGGGTCGAGCGTGCCGGTGCGGATCTGCAGCGTCGTGGCGTTGCCGGTGCCGACCTTCTGCACCTCGTCGGCGTCCTTGCCGAGCGCGGCCTTGAAGGCTTCCTTCGCCTTGTCCTCGGTGATCTGGCCGCTCGCGCTGTTCGCGGAGAACTGGATCTGCGTGCCACCGACGAAGTCGATGCCGAGGTTGAACCACTTGACCGACATCGACAGGATGCAGCCGAGCACCAGCACACCGAAGAAGATGTACCAGCGCTTGCGCGCGCCCACGATGTCGAACGCGCCAGTGCCGACGTACAGCCGCTGGAAGATGCTTTCCTTCTTGGCAGGCGCCTTCGCGGCGTCCGTGCCCAGGTCTTCAACGCCCACGTCAGGCCTCCTTCACGTTCGCGGAAGCGCCGACTTTGGGGGCGGCCGTCTTCACGTGCGAACCCACTTCCTGCACCGCGCCGAGCCCGAGGTGCTTCGGGTCCGACAGGAACTTCGACTTCGACTTCGAGATCATCGCGATCAGCGGGTGCGTCACCAGGAACACGACCACCAGGTCGAGGACCGTGGACATACCCAGGGTGAACGCGAAGCCCTGGACGTCACCGACGGCGAAGATGTACAGGATCGCCGCGGCCAGGAAGCTGACACCGTCGGACGCCAGGATCGTGCGCTTGGCACGGACCCAGCCTCGCGGCACCGCGGAGCGGAAGCTCCTGCCTTCCCGGATCTCGTCTTTCAGCCGTTCGAAGTAGATGACGAACGAGTCGGCGGTGATACCGATCGAGATGATCAGACCCGCGATACCGGCCAGGTCGAGCGTGTACCCGATCCAGCGGCCGAGCAGCACGAGCACCGCGTAGACCAGCCCGAAGGACAGCACCAGCGAGAAGATCGTCAGCACGCCGAGGAGCCGGTAGTAGAACAGGCAGTAGATGAAGACGATCAGCAGGCCGATGCCGCCCGCGATCAGGCCCGCCTCGAGCGAGGCGAGACCCAGCGTCGCGGACACCGTGGTCGCGTCCGAGGACTCGAACGACAGCGGCAGCGAGCCGTACTTCAGCACGTCCGTGAGGTCCTTGGCGTCCTTCTGCGTGAACTGCCCGCTGATCTGGGTGTTGCCGTCCAGGATCGCGGCCTGGATGGTCGGCGCCGAGACGACCTTCGTGTCGAGCACGAAGGCGGCACGCTGCTGCAGGTTGGCCGCGGTGAAGTCACCCCAGATCTTGCCGCCGGCGCTCTTGAAGCTCAGGTTGACGACCCAGCCACCACGCTGGTTGTCGAAGCCGAAGGTCGCGCCCGCGATCTCGGTTCCCGGCAGGAACTCCTTGTCCATCAGGAGCTTCTCGGTGCCCTTGGTGTCACAGGTGACCAGCGGGAGGTCCGTGCGGTCGTTGCCGACCAGCGGGTCTTCCTCGTTCGGGGCACAGGTGATCGAGTTGTAGGCGGCCTGGAGCGCGGCCTGCGTCTTCGGGTCGTCCGGCTTGCCCGCGAGGTCCGGGTTCTGGCGGATCGCCTGCGCGGCCTGGATCTGCTTGGCCGTGTTCGCGTCCGTGTTGCCGTCCTGCCCCGGGGCGGGCGCGGGGGCCTGCGCGGACGGGGACGGGCTGGGCGTCGGGGTCGGCTGCTGGGCCGGCGCTCCGACGGCGCCGCCACCACCCGGCTTCGAGCTCGGGGCCGCCGGCGAGGAGGGCGCGCCGCTCGAAGGCGGCGGGGTGGCCGTGGCCGCACCGGACGGCGGCGGGGTCTGCGGCATGCCGGGCGGCGTCACCTGCGTGGTCGTGATGACCTTGCGGAAGCCGAGCTTCGCGGTCTTGCCGAGCGTCTTCGCCTGGTCGCCACCCTGCTCACCGGGAACGGTGATGACGACGTTGTTGCCGTCGAGGAGCACTTCGGTACCGCCGACACCGATCCCGTTAACGCGCTTCTCGATGATCTGGCGTGCCTGGTTCAGGGACTCTCGCGGGGGGATGCCACCGTCCGGCGTGCGCGCCGTCAGGGTGACCCGGGTGCCGCCCTGCAGGTCGATGCCCAGCTTGGGCTTGGCGCTGTGGTTACCGGTGAAGAACACCAGTGCGTACAGCACGACGACGATGCCGGCGAATAAGGCGAGATAGCGTCCCGGGCGGAGGTGCCCGGCCGGTGATGCCACGGTGCTTCGGTCTCCTCGAACTGAGGGTTTCCCCATGGATGGTGTGTGGTGCTACCGCTTCCACGCGCGAAATATATGACGGCGGGCACGCACGCAGCACCGAGACACTACTCGGTGCTGCGTGAGTCCGGCGTGACCCCCGTCCCGACGAAAGTCGGGAGTTTCGGGGAGCGCATGGTGCTACTTCTTGCCGTGCTCCAGCGGCTCCGCGACCTGGGCGGTCGACTTCTGCTCCTCGATGCCCGCGGAGGACTCGATGATCGACGACTCTTCGGCCACGATCTCGTCCTCGGTCTCTTCGACCTCGGGCTGGACCTTCTCGCGCACGGCGAGACGCAGCCACGTGGTGATGACGCCAGGGGCGATCTCGATGTCGATCGTGCTGTCGGAGCTGGCGTCCGCGACGGTGCCGTACAGACCGGAAGTGGTCATGACGCGGTCGCCGGGCTGGATGCTGTCCTGGAGGTCCTTCTGAGCCTGCTGCACCTTCTTCTGCTTGCGGGAACCCATGAAGAGGGTCGCGCCCAGGACGAGTACCAGAAGAAGGGGCAGCGCCAGATTGTTCATGATTCTCCGTTCAGCGGACGCGTATGGGGGGTGATACGTCCGGTTTTGGGGTATGTGCTCTTTCGAGTGTGCCAGGTTACGGCTGGTCAAACAGTCCCGGGTCGGGCAGTACGCGATCCGGGGGTTGCAGGCCGAGATGCTCCCAGGCCGCCGCGGTGGCCACCCGGCCACGCGGAGTGCGCGCGAGCATACCGGCGCGCACCAGGTAGGGCTCGCAGACCTCCTCCACCGTGGTCGGTTCTTCACCGACCGCGACGGCGAGGGTCGAGACGCCGACCGGGCCACCGCCGAACGACTTGACCAGCGCACCGAGCACCGCCCGGTCGAGCCGGTCGAGGCCCAGCTCGTCGACGTCGTAGACCTCGAGCGCGGCGCGCACGACCTGCCTGGTGGCGACGCCGTCCGCCCGCACCTCCGCGTAGTCGCGCACGCGCCTGAGCAGGCGGTTCGCGATACGGGGCGTGCCACGGCTGCGCCTGGCGATCTCGGCGGAGCCCAGCGGGTCGATCTCGATTTCGAGGATGCGCGCGGCGCGGGTGACGACCTGGTCGAGCTCGGCGTCGGAGTAGAACTCCATCTGGCCGGTGAAGCCGAACCGGTCGCGCAGCGGGCCGGTCAGCGAGCCCGACCGGGTGGTCGCGCCGACCAGGGTGAACGGCGCGATCTCCAGCGGGATGCTGGTCGCGCCCGGCCCCTTGCCGACGACGACGTCGACGCGGAAATCCTCCATCGCCAGGTACAGCATCTCCTCGGCGGGGCGGGCGATGCGGTGGATCTCGTCGATGAAGAGCACGTCGCCGGGCGCCAGGTTGGACAGCATCGCGGCGAGGTCACCCGCCCGTTCGAGCGCGGGGCCCGAGGTGATCCGGAGCGCCGCGTGGAGCTCGGCGGCGATGATCATCGCCATGCTGGTCTTGCCGAGCCCCGGCGGGCCGGACAGCAGCACGTGGTCGGGTGGCACGCCACGGCGGCGCGCGCTCTCCAGCACCAGTTCGAGCTGCTCGCGGACGCGGGGCTGGCCGATGAACTCGTCCAGTTTTCGGGGCCGGAGCGTGGTTTCCACGTCCTGGTCGCCCGTCTGCGCGAGAGCGGAGAGCGTCTCGTCGTCCGGCTCGGCCATGGCTTCATACTCCACGCCGGGCGCCTACCGCTTCCGGCCGAGGGTCGCGAGCGCGGCACGCAGCACGGTCGACGTGGTCGCGTCGGACTGCTCGGAGAGCACCTTGTCGACGGTCAGTTCGGCCTGCTTGGCCGGGAAACCGAGGCCCGCCAACGCTTCCACCACTTCGGCGCGGATCGCCGACGGCGCTGCCGAGGTGACACCCTCGGCGCCGGGGATGGCGTTGACCTTGTCGCGCAGTTCGAGCGTGAGCCGCTCGGCGCCCTTGCGGCCGATGCCGGGCACCTGGGTGAGCACGGTGATGTTGCCTTCGACGAGCGCGGCACGCAGCTTGTCGGGATCGAGCACGGCGAGCGTCGCCAGCGCGAGCCTCGGCCCGATGCCGGAAACGGTCTGCAGCAACCCGAACAGCTCGCGCGCGTCGGCGTCGGCGAACCCGAAGAGGGTCAGCGAATCCTCGCGGACCACGAGCGCGGTGTGCAGCCGGGTCTCCTCGCCTCGGCGCAGCGTGGCGAGCGTCGACGGGGTGCACTGGACCGCGAGGCCCACTCCCCCGACCTCGACCACCACATGGTCGAGACTGACCGAGAGAACTTCGCCGCGTACTGAGGAAATCATCGCCTACCTGCCTGTTTCGCGGCCGCCGCCAGCCTTGCCTTGTGCACCTGCGCCATCTCCTTGGCCCTCGCCTCCGCCTCGGCGAGCCTGACCCGCATGGGCTCACGCCAAAGATGGCAGATGGCCAGCGCGAGCGCGTCGGCGGCGTCCGGCGGGCCGAGGCTTTCGGTGATCTTCAGCAGCCGCATGACCATTCCGGTGACCTGCGCCTTGTCGGCGCGGCCCGAGCCGGTGACCGCGGCCTTGACCTCACTGGGCGTATGGAACACCACCGGCAGGTTCCGCTTCGCGGCGGCCAGCGCGACCACGCCGCCAGCCTGCGCGGTGCCCATCGCGGTACGCACGTTGTGCTGCGCGAACACCCGCTCGACGGCCACGGCCTCGGGTTTGTAGAGGTCCATCCACCGCTCGGCGGCGTCGGAGATCCCCATCAGCCGCTTGGCGAGATCCATATCGGCTGGCGTGCGGATCACGTCGACCGCGACAGCACTGACCGCCCGGCCGGTCCCGCCGTCGACGACGCCGAACCCGCACCTGGTCAGACCGGGGTCGACCCCGAATACCCGCACGCTCGGTTTCCCCTCTGCTGTCTCAACTACGGCGAACACCAGTTCGAGGAATCAGGCTACCGTTCACGCCGTGCCCTCAGCCGCAGACATGCCGACCCCGGCCGAGATCATCGACCACCTCGGCCTGGTGCCGTTACCGGTCGAAGGCGGCCTGTTCGCCCAAAGCCACCGCTCCTCGGAGGCTTCGGCGATCTACTACCTGCTGGTGCCGCCCGCGACCTCGGCCAGGCACCGCCTTGACCGGCTGGAGATCTGGGTCTTCCACGGCGGCGCCCCGGTCGCGATGACCTTGGAGCACCCCGACGGCCGGGTCTCGCGCGTGACGCTCGGCCTGGACGTCGCCACAGGTCAACGCCCCCAAGTCGTCGTGCCCGCCGGAGTCTGGCAGTCGGCCTCGTCCCTGGGCGCCTGGAGCCTCATGGGCACCGTCGTGGTCCCGCCCTACACCGACGCCTCAGTCGAGTTCCCGCCCTGAAAAAAATCCCAATGCGGCATTGGTCAGGTTTCAGCACGCCAATGTGGCTTTCGTCAGCTCTGAGCTGACGAAAGCCACATTGGGATTTTTTTCAGACGCCGTCGACGCCGGGCGTCCAGCTTTCGGGGGCCCCGGACTCGGTGAGCACCGGCTGCCAGTCGGCGAAGCCTTCGGGAGCCAAGGGGCTCCACGGCCAGTGCCCGTCCGGGGTGGCGACGATCAGCTGCAAGGCCGGGAAGTCACCGTCGGGGTAGATCAGGAACGCGCTGCCGAAGAACTCGGGGTAGTGCCCCTTGGCGACCCATTCGAAGGTGACCGAGACGCCCTCGAAGAAGTCGGTGTAGCGACGCCCGGTCTCGAAGTCCTCGCCTGCCGCCGCTCGGTCCACATAGGCGTCCAGCAGCACCGGGCCCATGTGCGCGGGCAGGCCGATGACGACCGCCTCCGGCACCTCGTGCAGCGCCCAGGCGCAGGCGGTGAAGCAGAACCCGGCGCCGTCTTTGTCCTCAGGAACACTGATGACGGCGTTGCCCCGCTCCTTCGCCTGCGCCTCGATCCACTCGATGAGCTGGGAATCCTGCGCGGTGATGGCATCGGTCGTCGTCACGGCGGCCATTCTGCCCCACGCCCTCGTTCATTCCCAGTGTGCCAACAGAAAAAGTTAATCGACTTCGGCCATGACCTCATCGGAGACGTCGAAGTTCGCCCAGACGTTCTGCACGTCGTCGCAGTCTTCGAGCGCGTCGATGAGCTTGAAAACCTTCTTGGCGCCCTCGACGTCCAGCGGCACGCTGACCGACGGGAGGAAGGTGAGGTCCGCGGAGTCGTACTCGAAACCGGCTTCCTGCAAGGCTTTGCGCACCGGCAGCAGGTCGGTCGCCTCGGAGACGATCTCGAAGTTCTCGTCGAGGTCGTTGACCTCTTCCGCGCCGGCGTCGAGCACGGCCATGAGGACGTCGTCCTCGGTCGTGCCGGCCTTGGGCATGATCACCACGCCCTTGCGGTTGAACATGTACGACACCGAACCCGGGTCGGCCAGCGAGCCGTTGTTCCGGGTGAGCGCGGTGCGCACCTCCATGGCGGCGCGGTTCTTGTTGTCGGTGAGGCACTCGATCAGCACGGCGACACCGTTGGGGCCGTAGCCCTCGTACGTGATCGTCTGCCAGTCGGCGCCGCCGGCCTCTTCACCGGCGCCGCGCTTGCGCGCGCGCTCGATGTTGTCCTGGGGCACCGAGTTGCGCTTGGCCTTCTGGATGGCGTCGTAGAGCGTCGGGTTGCCGTCCGGGTCGCCACCGCCGGTGCCGGTGCGCGCGGCCACCTCGATGTTCTTGATCAACCTCGCGAAGAGCTTGCCGCGCTTCGCGTCGAGGTTGGCCTTCTTGTGCTTCGTAGTGGCCCATTTGGAGTGGCCGCTCATCTCTCCTCCATCTGCAATGCGCAGCTGCTGCGCCTACGCCTCGCGCACGATTTCCACGAACAACCGGTGCACCCGCTCGTCCCCCGTCAGCTCCGGGTGGAACGCGGTGGCGAGCACCGCCCCCTGCCGGACCGCGACGATCCTATCGGCAGCCTCACCGGCCGACGGGGTGCGCGGCACGCGGGCCAGCACCTCGACGTCGTCGCCCGCCTTCTCGACCCACGGGGCGCGGATGAACACCGCGGGCAACGGACCGTCCAGGCCGGTGAACTCCAGATCCTCTTCGAACGAGTCGACCTGCCTGCCGAACGCGTTGCGCCGGACGACGATGTCGAGCCCGCCGAGCTGCTGCTGGTCGGGCCTGCCGTCGAGCGCCTGCTTGGCCAGCAGGATCATCCCGGCACACGAGCCGAACGCGGGCATGCCGCCCGCGATGCGCTCGCGCAGCGGTTCCAGCAGCTCGAACGTCTCGAGCAGCTTCGACATGGTGGTCGACTCGCCACCCGGCAGCACCAGACCGTCCACTTCGGACAGTTCGCTGAGCCTGCGCACGCCGATGGCGCGCGCGCCCGCGTGCTCCAGCATCGCGACGTGCTCACGCACGGCACCCTGCAGAGCGAGCACACCCACCAACGGCCGAGCGACCGACACCTGACCTCCCGAAGACCTTCCCACTACTCTAGGCGGTCCGCACTGGTCACCGACGGTCAGGGCACGCCCGCCAGCCGCAACAGCGCCGCCGTGGCCGCCGCTGCGATCACCACGGCGACGAACGGCGCCTTGCGCCAGGCCAAGACTCCACCGACCAGCACACCCGCGGGCCGCGCGATGCCGGCGAAGCCGTGACCTTCCGTGAGCGCGGCGACGGCGACCAGCGCGGCCAGCAGCACGACCGCCGAGATGGTCATGAGCCGCTCCGCCTTCGGGGACAACGTCATCTTCGCGCGCAGCACGGGCCCGGCGAACCGGAGCGCGAACGTGCCGGCGCCGAGCACGACCGTGGCGATGACCAGCGTCAACGGTTCCATCAGCACGTCACCTCCGCCTTCTTGCGGTCCAGCGCGGCGAACACCCCGACCAGCGCGAGCAGCACCGGCAGCCCGGCGGGCAGGAACGCCGAGGTGGCCAGCGCGACGACCACGCCGATCGCCACCGGCAACCGCGTCGCGCGGTCCTTCAGCGAGGGCACGACGAGCGCCAGCAGCACGGCGGGGAACGCGGCGTCGAGGCCGAACGCGTCGGTGTCACCGATGGCCGAGCCCGCGTACGCGCCGGTCACGACGCCCACGTTCCAGCAGACGAACAACGTCATCCCGCACGCCCAGTAGACGGCGCGGCGTCGTCGCGTGTCCTCCTGCGCCAGCGCGAACGCGACCGTCTCGTCGGCCATGAGATGACTGCCGGCCAGCCTGGCGGCCCAGCCGGTGCCCATCGCGTCGCCGATCGCGAAGCCGAACGGCAGATGCCTGGTGTTGACCAGCAGGCCTGCCAGCACCGCGGCCACCGGGTTGCCGCCGGAGGCGACGATGCCGATGAACATGAACTGCGAGGCACCCGCGAAGACCACCACCGACATCAGCATCGGCAGCCACACGGGGAAGCCGGAGCCGACCGAGATCGCCCCGTACGACAGCCCGACAATGGTGCTGGCGAGGCCGACCAGCCCGATGTCCCTGATGATCCGGCGATCCAAGGTTCGCCATATCGAACGCATAGCATCATATACTGAACACTTCGGACCCGTTCGTCAAGTCGAACGGATTGACCGCTGGAGCGAACACATGCAGCACGACCAGGCCAAAGGCGGCGCACCACTGGACGTGATCGCGGCGTCACTGCGCCGCGAGCGCTCCCACGCAGGGCTTTCGCTCACCGAAGTGGCCAAACGGGCCAACATCGCCAAGTCGACGCTTTCGCAGCTCGAGTCCGGCACCGGCAACCCGAGCGTCGAGACACTCTGGGCGCTCGCGGTCGCACTGGACGTGCCACTGTCGCGGCTGTTCGAGCCGCCGGTCCCCCAGGTACGGCTGATCAGGGCAGGCGACGGGCCCCAGATCTATTCGGAGCGCGCGCACTACCTCTGCACGCTGCTCTCGTCATGCCCGTCCAACGCGCAGCGCGACCTCTATCAGATCGTCGCGCAGCCGGGCTCGGCCCGCGTTTCCGAACCGCACATGCGCGGCGTCATCGAGCACATCGTGATCGCGACGGGGCGCGCGCTGGTCGGGCCACTCGAGGACCCCGTGGAACTGGGCCCGGGCGACTACATCTCCTACCCCGGCGACGCGCCGCACATCTTCGAGGCGCTGGAGCCGGACACCCGGAGCTTTGAGATATCCGAGCACTCGTGAGTGGTATTGCCGGTTAGAACCGGCAATACCACTCACGACCTTTTAGCGTGTGAGCCCCGTGTAACCCGAGGCGACGGGGTCGTGGGGGTGGGGGTTGTCGAACACCGCTCCCCAGGCCCGGAACGTGTAGTGCCCGCTCGCCCCGGTGAACTTCGGCGTCCAGCATCGGGTCTGCCCGGGCAGCACCTTGCCGTTGCCGCCGGAGCTGTCGCAGGTCACGTAGCTTTCCCACTTTCCGTCGCGGTAGCGCTCGAGGTAGCCCTGCCCGTGCTGCCCGGACGACGGCGACCGAGTCAGCAGCAGAAAGCCCCAGTACCGATAGCTGCTGTCACGGCAGAGCTGGATGGCGCCCATCCCGCCTACCGCGGCGGAGGTGACGCGAGTGCCATAAGTGTTGCCGTACTGGCAGTTCGGCGCGGCTTCGACCTGCGCCGTGGCCGCTGGCGCCAGGCCCACCATCGCGGCGACCGCGCATCCGGCCGCTGCCAGGATCCTCTTGATGCTCATGCGCGGCAGTCTTCCCGCGTGACCGTCCAGATTCCGCCCACACGCTCTCTTACCGCGGCGCGCGCATGAAGTGCATTTCGATGGAGTTGAGGAACGGCCCGTACTCGATCAACCGCCAGCCCTGCGGTTCGACACGGCGGGCGATGAGGTCGATTTCCTTGCGGACCATCTTCGCCGTCACCCTGGCGCGGAAATCGATGTCGATGTCGACGGTGAACGTCAGATCGCCCCTGTTGAACGCCGTCGTGGCGTCTGAGACGACCTTCTGGACGCGCCAGGCGTGAAGCAGTCCCATTCCTCCTCCTCGAGGGTTGGCCTGGAACGCTAGGCGGGCGCGATGAAATCCCGATGAAACGCCCGGCGACGCACCAACCGGCGCGGGTACGCTGCGCGGCGATGGACTTGCGCACACTCCGTTACTTCGTCGCCGTGGCCGAAGAACTCCACTTCGGACGCGCGGCCGCTCGGTTGCACATGAGCCAGCCGCCGCTGAGCCGGGCGATCAAGCAGCTGGAGACCGACCTCGGCGCCACGCTGCTGCGCCGCTCCCCCGCCGGGATCACGCTCACCTCGGCCGGGGACGCGCTGCTGGAGCAGGCCAGGCTGATGCTGGACCTTGCCGAGCGGACCAGGGCGCGGGTGGCGGCGGCCGACGGGCCCGGAGTGCTCGAGGTCGGGTTGCTGGGTGAGGGGGACGACGTCGCCGCCACCCGGCTGGCGGACGCGTTCCGGCGGCGGCACCCCGCGGTCGAGGTCCGGATCAGGGAGGCTGACCTGGCCGATCCCACCTGCGGGTTGCGGGCGGGGCTGGTCGACGTCGCGGTGACGCGGGCGCCGTTCGACCTGACGGGGCTGTCCGTGCACGAGTTGCGGGCCGATCCGGTCGGGGTGGTGCTCCGCACCGACGACCCGCTCGCGGGGCGGACCGGGCTGGCGCTGGCCGAACTACGGGAACGGCGCTGGTTCCAGTTCCCGGCGGGCACCGATCCGCTCTGGCAGTCCTATTGGAACGGTGGTGAGCCGAGGGAGGGTCCGGTCGTCCGCGCGGTGCACGAGTGCAGGCAGGCCGTGCTGTGGAACGGCACGATCGGGTTGACACCACTGGGGAACCGGCATCCGGCGGAGCTGGCCGTCGTGCCCTTGACGGGCATGGCACCCAGCCGGGTCGTGGTCGCCTGGCATGGGAACGACCCCGGTCCGCTCGTGCGATCCTTCGTCAGGCTCGCCGTGGCCGCCTATCGCGAAGTGGGCTGATACCCGGACGGTTCGTGGGGTACGGCATGGGTATTGGCGCACCGCCGGGGCGCCGGTCTCTACTGGGATCGTGAACGAACGACCAGTGACCGCGTGGACCGAACGAGCACCACTGCCCGAGGCGCGAGCCGAGATCGGGGTCGCCCAACTCGGCGGCGAGATCCACGTGCTCGGCGGCACGCTCCAGGCGGCGGGCGCGCCGCTGTGGGCCTGCACCCGCAACACCGTCTACGACCCCGCCTCGGACACGTGGCGCGAACGGTCCCCGTTACCTGCGCCGTTGAGCCACGCCGGGGTCGCCGTGCTGGACGGGCTGCTCTACGCCGTCGGCGGTTTCCTCGAACCCGTGCACCTGCGTCCGCGGGACTGCGTGTTCGCCTACGATCCCGCGACGGACAGCTGGCACGTCTTGCCGCCCTTGCCCGAGGCGATCGGGTCGGTCGCGGTGGCCGCCGCGGGCGGGCTGCTGCACGTCTTCGGCGGGCGCACGTCCAGCCGGATCGTCAAGCTCGACACCGGCCCCGGCGGGCCCGAGCTGTCCGCGGGCTTCGGCACGGTGAGCACCCATCGCACCTATGACCCGCGCACGCGGACGTGGGCGACGGCCGCGCCGTTGCCCGGTCCCGCGCGGGACCACCTGGGCGTCGCCGTCCTCGGCGACCGGGTGCACCTCTTCGGCGGCCGCCGGGAGGACATCGGCGACAACCTTTCCCGGCACGACGTGTACGACGCCGCCACCGGTGCGTGGTCGGCCGCGGCGGAGCTGCCCGCGGCCCGGTCTTCGGGCGCGTACTGCGTGCTCGACGGCAGAATCCTTTATGTGGGCGGCGAATGCTCCGCCAACGGGGACGCCGCCAGCTTCGACGCCTACCGCGACGCGTTCGAGTACGACCTCGGCGCCGACGCGTGGACGGCGCTGGCGCCGCTGCCCGCGCCGCGCCACGCGTTCGGCGCGGCGGCCGCCGGGCGGACCGCCTATTTCGTCGGCGGGGCACCGAAATGTGGCGGCGGGGCCTCGGCGACCGTGTTCGCACTCGGCTGAGAACCGAAGAGGCCCCGTGAACAGGCGTTCACAGGGCCTCTCGATCAACAGATGTAGCTTTACCAGCCGCGCTCGGCGAGACGGTGGGGCTCGGGAACGTCGTCGACGTTGATGCCGACCATCGCTTCACCCAGGCCACGCGAGACCTTGGCGATGACGTCCGGGTCGTCGTAGAAGGTGGTCGCCTTGACGATGGCCTCGGCGCGCTGGGCCGGGTTGCCGGACTTGAAGATGCCGGAGCCGACGAACACGCCCTCGGCGCCGAGCTGCATCATCATCGCCGCGTCGGCCGGGGTGGCGATGCCGCCCGCGGTGAACAGCACGACCGGCAGCTTGCCCTTGGCCGCGACCTCCTTGACCAGCTCGAACGGGGCCTGCAGCTCCTTGGCCGCGACGTAGAGCTCGTCCTCGGGCAGCGAGGACAGGCGGCGCAGCTCGGCGCGGATCTTGCGCATGTGGGTGGTCGCGTTGGAGACGTCGCCGGTGCCGGCCTCGCCCTTGGAGCGGATCATCGCGGCGCCCTCGTTGATGCGGCGCAGCGCCTCGCCCAGGTTGGTCGCGCCACAGACGAAGGGCACGGTGAACTGCCACTTGTCGATGTGGTTGGCGTAGTCGGCCGGGGTGAGCACCTCGGACTCGTCGATGTAGTCGACGCCGAGCGCCTGCAGCAGCTGCGCCTCGACGAAGTGGCCGATGCGCGCCTTCGCCATGACGGGGATCGAGACGGCCTCGATGATGCCGTCGATCAGGTCGGGGTCGCTCATCCTGGCGACGCCGCCCTGCGCGCGGATGTCGGCGGGCACGCGCTCGAGCGCCATGACGGCGACGGCGCCCGCGTCCTCGGCGATCTTCGCCTGCTCGGCGTTGACCACGTCCATGATCACGCCGCCCTTGAGCATTTCCGCCATGCCGCGCTTGACGCGGGCTGTGCCGGTTTCGGGAGTGGGCTGAACGTCAGTCACTGAAGTGGCCTTTCCAAGAGGGGTCTGTGCCACCCAGTCTAGGTGCCACGTGGACCGCTCACCCAGGCCAGTACGCGACGATTTCAGCAGTCCACTTCGGCACTCGCGGCCACCAGGCCGTCGGCGGCCGCCGTTCTCACGTAGAGCGTCTCGCGGCCTACTTTCTGTGCGCTGACCAGGCCCGCAGCCCGTAAAGTCGTCAGCTGCCCGCGTACCGCCGCCGGGGTCATGCGGGTCCTTGTGGCGAGCTCGGAAGTGGCCACCGGGGCGGCCAATTCCGTGAGCAACATCGCTCTTCCCCTGCCGACCACCGCGGCCAGTTCACGGGACGCGGGCGCGCCGCCCTCCTCCCACAGCCGCGCCAGACCGCGCGCCGGGTAGCGCAGCACCGGCTGCCAGCGTGGATCGTTCTTCGAATACACCTTCGGCCACGCGAACGCGGACGGCACCAGCACCAGCCCCCGCGCGCCGAGCGGGTGGACGGCGTGCAGGTGCGCGTGCGCGACGGTCAGCGCGCCCTCGTGCCAGGCGACCATCGGCGAGAGGTCGTTGAGCAGGTGCTCGGCGCCGTGCTCGGCGAGCTGCCGCGCGCGGTGGAGCACATCCGCCTCGAGCAGCGCGCTGATCCGCCGCCAGCACGGCTCGAGCACCAGTTTCCAATAGTCCTCGATCAGCGTCGCCAGCCGTTCCAGGCCTTTCGCCGGATCGCGGTAGAACCGGGCGAGGCCGCCGGAGCCGTAAGAGTCCATTGTGTCCAGATCACGTCGGACGACGCCGGCGGGCACGTCACGCAGCACGTCGAGTTCGTGCTCCAGGTCAGGGAGCGGCGTCGACGGGGTCGGCGTGAGGAAGCCGGGCAGCTGCCGGTCGGGCACCAGGTCACGCAGCAGCCCGATGTCCAGTCCCGCTTGGGAAATCCGCCGCCGCGCCCGCTTGGCCCACGGCAGGTGCACCGCGTGGCCGCCGGGTTCGGAGAGCACACGCACACTCGCGACGCATTCCCACAGTGGAGAGAACGCGAAGCGAGTGTGCGCCATGTCCTGGGCGGTCAACGCGAATTGGGGCACTCCGCCGAGTCTAAGGTCAATCCTTTGTAGACAGACCTTGCGCGAACGCGAACAACCCGTCCGGGTCATATCTACTGGCGACCCGGCGCAGCCTCGGCAGGTTCCTGCCGTAATAGGCGTGCGCCCAATCCGGCATTTCCGGATCAAGGTAATTCACGTAGCCGGTGGGACCGGTCATCTTGCCGATCTCGTCGCGGACCTGGCCGACCTGCCGCCGCACGGCGGCCTCGTCGCCGGTCGACGGCCCGACGTCGAGCAGGATCTGCGTGCTCGACGTCGCGTCGCGATGCGGGAACGCCGAATCCCCGCGCGCGATCGCCCCGCCGAAGGTGTCGACGATCGTGTACATCGTGGGCGTCGCCGTGACGACCTCGGCGAAACGCGCCGGGTCGGACAACGGCGCGGAGATCATCCGCGACGCGCCCACGTACGCGCCCCTGGCGTACTCGCCCTTGCCGCCACTCCAGCTCGGGCCGCACTTGGGCGCGGTGAAATCGCCACAGCCGCCGTAGTACTCCATGGTCGCGTAATAGCTCAGGTCCTTCGCCGACCGCGAAGTCGGCTTGCTGCCGACCCGGCGGATGAGGTCGTCGAGAATCGGCGCGGCCGCGCTCGCGGGGCCGGCGAAGCAGCCTTCGAGCCCGAACGACGGCTGCACGCCACCCGAGATCCCGATGCTCGCCCACATCTCGTCCGGCGCCGACAGCACCCAGTCGTGCCACGCGGCGAGCACCGCGGGCAGCGCCTCTGGCACGAAACCCAGTGCGAACACGGAAAGATCACGCGCGGGCGCGGTGTCGAACGTGAACGAGGTGACGATGCCGAAGTTGCCGCCCCCGCCGCCACGCAGCGCCCAGAACAGCTCGGGTTCCGAGATCGCCGAGACCGTCCGCAGCCGTCCGTCCGGCGTGACCACCCGCATCGAGATCACCCGATCGCAGGTGAGCCCGTATTTCCGGCCGAGAACGCCGATACCGCCGCCGAGCGCCAGCCCGCCGATCCCGACCGTCGCGCACGATCCGGCTGGCAGCAGCCTGCCCGCCTTCGCGACCGCCGTGTAGACCTCGCCGAGCCGCGCGCCCGCGCCGACGACCGCCCGCCCGTCCGGGTGAACTTGGATCGCGTTCAGCGGCCCGAGGTCGACCACCAGGCCCTGATGCGGCGTCGAGTAGCCGGCGTAACCGTGGCCGCCGCTGCGCGCCGCGATCGGGATGTCGTGGTTCGCCGCGAACTCGACGCAGGCCTGGACGTCCTCCGGCCGCGCGACCTTGGCCACCGCGGCCGGGAAATGGTCGTCGAACATGGTCATGAAGCCCGTGCGAACGCCCTCGTAGCCGGGATCCGACGGCAGATAGAGCGGGCCTTTGAGTTTGGCCCGCAGCTTGTCCCATCGCGGCGCCGCGACCGCTGGCGCCGACGCGCCCGTTACGCCGACCGCCACCGCCCCCGCTCCGGAAATCCGCAGGAATGTACGCCGATTGAATGTCATACCT
The DNA here is from genome assembly GCF_042734395.1 of Amycolatopsis sp. NPDC059657. Classification (NCBI taxonomy): domain Bacteria; kingdom Bacillati; phylum Actinomycetota; class Actinomycetes; order Pseudonocardiales; family Pseudonocardiaceae; genus Amycolatopsis; species Amycolatopsis sp. NPDC059657. Next base: position 50,389 of record NZ_JBHWEB010000054.1, read on the forward strand.
CAGCCCCCTAGCCCCAGGTCTTGCCGCCGTCAGCATATCGGGTGTGTGATCGAGGGCACACTGCTCGACGAGGAGAGTGAAATGGCCGACAAACAAAGCAGGAACGGAGACTCCGGGGCCGCCGTCGCTGTGGACGATCCCGCGAAGGTGCGCAATGTAGTGCTGGTCGGCCCGTCGGGGTCCGGCAAGACCACCCTCACCGAGGCGCTGCTGGCCGCCTCGGGCACCGTGACCAGGGCCGGGTCGGTGGTCGACGGGACCACCGTCTGCGACCACGACCCCGCCGCCGTGCGACAGCAGCGCTCGGTCGGGCTGTCCGTGGCGCCGGTGGTCCACAACGGCTTCAAGATCAACCTGATCGACACGCCCGGGTACGCCGATTTCGTCGGTGAGCTGCGTGCCGGTCTGCGCGCCGCCGACGCCGCGCTGTTCGTGGTGTGCGCAGCCGAAGGCGTCGACGCCGCCACCATCGCGCTGTGGGAGGAGTGCGCGGCCGTCAGGATGCCGCGCGCGGTCGTCATCGCCAGGCTCGACCACCACCGCGCCGACGCGCAGGCCGAAATCGCCGCCTGCCAGGCCGCGTTCGGCGCCGGCGTGCTCCCGCTCTACCTACCGGCAGGCAACGGCCTGGTCGGGCTGATCACGCAGCGGTTCTTCGACTACTCGGAAGGGTTCCCGCCGAAGATCGCCGACCCCGACCCCGCCGACCTGGACCGGATGACCCAGGCACGCAACGAGCTGATCGAGGGCGTCATCGCCGAGAGCGAAGACGAGACGCTGATGGACCGCTACCTCGCGGGCGAGGAGGTGCCGGAGGCGACACTCATCGCGGACCTGGAGACCGCCGTCGCGCGCGGTTCCTTCCACCCGGTGATCCCGGTCTGCTCCACCACCGGGCTCGGCCTCTCCGAGGTGCTCGAAGGCATGATCAGGGCGTTCCCCTCGCCGCTGGAGCACCCGCTGCCCGAGGTCACGGCGCCCGACGGCACCCCGCCCGCGACGCTGACCACCGACCCGGACGGCCCGCTCGCCGCCGAGGTCGTCCGCACCGCCGTCGACTCCTACGTCGGCCGGGTTTCACTCGTCAGGGTGTTTTCCGGGACGCTGCGGCCGGAGCGCCCGGTGCACGTGTCCGGGCACGGCCTCGCCGAACGCGGTCACGAGGACCACGACGCCGACGAACGCGTCGCGCACCTCTATTCACCGCTCGGCGCGAACCTGCGCGAGGTCCCGTTCTGTGTGGCGGGCGACCTGTGCGCGCTGACCAAGGTCGGCTCGGCCGAGACCGGCGACACGGTGTCGTCACCGGACGAGCCGTTGCTCATGAAGCCGTGGGCGATGCCGGAGCCGCTGCTGCCCGTCGCGGTCATCGCGAAGACCCGCAGCGACGAGGACACATTGGCGCGCAACCTTTCCCGCCTCGTCGCGGGCGACCCGACGCTGCGTCTCGACCGCAACGCCGAGACGAACCAGCTCGTGCTGTGGTGCATGGGCGAGGCACACGCCGACGTCGTGCTCTCGCGCCTGCGCGCGGGCGGCGCGGACGTCGACACCGAGCCCGTCCGCATCAGCCTGCGCTCGACCTTCGCCGCGCCGGCGCGAGGACACGGCCGCCACGTCAAGCAGTCCGGCGGGCACGGGCAGTACGCCGTCTGCGACATCGAGGTCTCCCCGCTCCCCCGCGGCGGTGGCTTCGAGTTCGTCGACAAGGTGGTCGGCGGCGCGGTGCCGCACCAGTTCATCCCCAGCGTCGAAAAGGGCGTCCGCGCCCAGCTCGCGCGCGGGCTGGTCGACGGTCACCCGGTCATCGACGTCCGCGTCACACTGGTCGACGGCAAGGCGCACAGCGTCGACTCCTCGGACGCCGCCTTCCAGACGGCGGGCGCGCTGGCGCTGCGCGACGCGGCCGCCAACGGCCGGGTCTCCCTGCTGGAGCCGCTGGACGAGGTCGCCGTCCGCCTGCCGGACGAACACCTCGGCAACGTGCTGGGCGACCTGTCCTCCCGCCGAGGCCGGGTCATGGGCACCGAGGCCGACGAAGGCGGCCGCACGATCGTCCGCGCCGAGGTCCCGGCGACGGAGCTGATCCGCTACGCGATCGACCTGCGTTCCCTCACCTCGGGCACCGCGACGTTCACCCGCCACCACGCCCGCTTCGAACCCATGCCCCAAGGAGCCGCCGCCCACTGACCCGGTCCCCAAAAATCCCAATGCGGCTTTCGTCAGGTTTCAGCACGCCAATGTGGCATTCGTCAGCTCAAACCTGACCAATGCCACATTGGGATTTTTGTCAGAAGGCGAAGCCGCCGGGGCGGGCGTTCCGGTCGGCGATGAGGCCGGCCAGAGTCGCGATGGCGATCTCGGGCGGGGTGCGTGAGCCGATGTTCAGGCCGACCGGACGGTGGACGCGCGCGATGTCCGAGGCGGGCACGCCGAGCGCGGTGAGCGCGTCGACGTGCGGGCCGGGGTGACGCGGGTTGCCGAGTACGCCGATCCAACGTGACGGGCCCGCGAGGACGTCGCGGAGCACGGCGCCCAGCTCGGGGCGGTGGTGGTCGGTGACCACGATGTCGGCGGTGCCGTCGACATCGGGCGCGGCGGAAATCACTTCGACGCCCTCGGGGACTTCGCGGGTGGTGTCGGGTTCGAAGAGCACCGGGCGGTAGCCGAGGTCGCGGGCATAGGCGAGCAGGAAACGCGCGACCGGTGAGGCGAAGACCGCGACCAGGGTGCGTTCCGCCGTTTCGGGTGCCGCGTTGCCATGTGCTACTTCGCAAGAGGAATCGGCCATGCGGGCTAGTGTGCCACCGTCATGTACTCACTAGCGTTTTGAACATGACGAAAATCCTTAAACGGGCCGTGTTGATCGCGGCCACCGTGTCCTTGTTGAGCGCTCCGCTCGCGTCCGCCAGTGAGACAAGGGATTTCCGCGGTGACGGTGACAGCAGCTTCGGGCCGGAATTCGCTTTGATGTACGCGCGCTGGGACGCGCAACACAAATCCGACGCCGCCGGTTTCACCGATTGCTTCGAAGCCGAGAAACACGTGTGGGGTTATAGCGCCTGGGTCATCAGACGCTGCACTCGCTGAGATGGAGATCAAACACCACACGGTCGTCGTGGTGGACGTCGAGGGTTTCGGCGACCGGCGTCGCACGAACACCCATCAGCGCGGCGTCCGCGACGGGCTCTACCAGGTGGTGAAGACGGCCTTTGACACCGTCGGAGTGCCGTGGGCGGACTGCTATCACGAGGATCGCGGCGACGCGGTCTTCATCCTCGCGCCCGCAACGACACCGAAGGCCCTTTTCGTCGAGACGCTGCCTCCGACGCTGATCACCGCACTAAGGGTGCACAACGAAACTCACCCCGACGCGCAGCGCATCAGGCTGCGGATGGCCCTGCATGCCGGGGAGGTCTGCTACGACGACCACGGCGTCACTTCGGCTTCACTCACTCTGGCTTTCAGGCTGATCAACGCGGCGCCACTGAAGACAGCGCTCGCCTCCTCGCCGGGCGTGCTGGCGGTGATCACGTCGAACTGGTTCTTCGACGACGTCGTACGGCACAGTCCCGGTGCCGCGCCCGCTACCTACCGCCAGGTTTCGGTGGTGGAAAAGGAAACCACCACTACCGGCTGGATCACACTGCCTGACCATCCTTATCCACCCGACGCCGCGAACGCCCCGGCGCCCGAACGCACAGTGCCACGGCAATTGCCGCTCGCCGTGCGCGATTTCACCGGACGCGTCGAGCATCTGGCCGCGCTCGACAAACTGATCCCGCCAGAGGACGAGGCGATGCGTGCGGTCGTCATCTCGGCGGTCGACGGCTGCGCGGGCATCGGCAAGACCACGCTCGCGGTTCATTGGGCTCACCGCATCCAACACCGCTTTCCCGATGGGACCTTGCACATCAACCTGCGCGGCTACGGCCCCGGCGAGCCCGCAACCGCCGGTGAGGCATTGGACGGATTCCTCCGCGCACTCGACACTCCGGCCGACAAGATGCCGACCGGGGCCGACGCACAAGCAGCCCTTTACCGTTCTCTGCTCAACGGACGCCGAATGCTGATCGTGCTCGACAACGCCAACAGCGCGGCCCAGGTCCGCCTCTGCTGCCGGGCACGCCTGGATGCATGGTGCTGGTCACCAGCCGGGACAGCCTTACCGGCCTCGTCGTCACCGAGGCCGCCTACCGGCTCAATCTCGACTTGCTCAGCCCGCCTGAAGCGCTCCAGTTCGTCAGCGGCATCATCGGGGCCGATCGCGCCGAAGCCGAGCCCGAGGCAGTCAAAGACCTGATCCGGCTCTGCGCCCAGCTACCGCTCGCCCTGCGCATTGCCGCCAGCAAGGTGGCCGCACACCCACAGACCACGGTCGCGGAGGTCGTCGCGGAACTGGCCGAAGAAGGATTGAACGTACTGAGTCGCGGCAGTGACGAGCTGGCTACGGTACGGACCGTATTCGACTGGTCCTATCAGCGTCTGCCCGCCGATCAAGCCCGACTGTTCCGGCTGCTCGGCCTGCACCCCGGTCCCGGTTTCTCTCCGCAGGGCGCGGCCGCGGTGGCTGGCCTGGACTTGCGAACAACCCGCGACTTACTGGACGCGTTAGCTGCGGCAAACCTGATCGAACCTACGGGACGAGGCCGATACCGGTTCCATGATCTGCTCCGTGCCTACGCCGCTGACCGAGCGCATCACGACGACTCCTTTGACGAGCTCAGCAGTGCCCACGAAGCTCTCCTCCGCTGGTACACCTATATGGCCCGAGCCTGTGACCAAGTCTTGTTCCCAGCCCACCTTCGGCTACAACCCAGGCTGCCTGCTTCCGCCGACACGACGCCACCTCTTGATCGGGTGCAAGCGTTCGAATGGTTGGAGACCGAACGGAGATCACTGCTTGCTGCTCTGCACAACGCCGTCCGCGACCAGCTGCACCACCATGCCATCGACTTAGCCGAATGTATGCGATTCCTCATACTGTCGGGTAGCTGGGATGAATGCCTCGATACCGCAAGTTGCGGACTAGCGGTGGCGCGATCCTGCGGGGACCGTGACGCGGAGGCGAATTTCCTCAGTGACCGTGGAGAAACGTTCATGATGCTAAGGCAATGGAACGAGGCGCAATCCGACCTCGACCAGGCCTTGACGCTGGCCCGCGCTTTCGACAACCGCATCCAAGAAGCGGGGGCACTCGTCAATCTTGGCGCGATGTTCTGTGACCGGAGGCAGTTCGAGAAAGCACTGCTCCTTCTAGAAGAGACACTGCCCTTAGTCCAGGGTATCGACAGCGGAAGACGGGAGGCGGTCGTCGAGGGAAACTTCAGTCGGGCCTATTCCGGCCTCAATCGTTACCAGGAAGCGCTCGAGCATGGGGAGCGTGGGCTGGAACTCCGGCGACGCTCCGGCGACCTCACTGGAGAGTCGGCTGCCCTCTGTTACGTGGCTGAAGCATGGCAAGGGCTCGGTAACCACAAGATGGCGATCGCGCTTTGCCGAGAGGCGATCACTCTCGGTCGCGCAGTAGGCCAGTACGCCGTGTCCGCCGCCGATGCGCTGGCCACACTCGCGATATCCCTGCACCAAACCGGCGACACTGTCGAGGCCATCTCATGCTGGCGTGGAGCAGCTGCTCTCTTTGAGAATTGCGGCCGCCCTCATCGAGCGAGGGATATCCGGCAGCGCCTCCGCGAGGTGGAAGAGAGCTAAACGTCGGGTTCGGCGATCTCGAAATACACGGGGTGCGGCGCGGTGCCCGCCAGTTTGAAGTAGCGGACCTTGCGGCGGCGGCGCAAGGCGAGGGTGTCGCGGACGGCGTCGTTGTACATGCGGCGGGCGATGACGACGCGGTGCTCGGCGTCGGTGAGTTCGTCGGCCAACGGCAAAGGCAGTGTGGTGCGGTCGATTTCCGCCAGGCGCAGGGTGAGGTCGTTCTCCTCGAACTCGCGTTCCGCGCGCGGGGCGGCTTCGGCGCGCTCGGCGAGTGCGTGCAAACCCGGGAATCCGTTCAACGAAGCGACGGCGCGTGCGACGACCGCGCGGCGGGCGAGTGCGGCGTCGAGTGCGAGCCAGCCGGCGTCGAGGCGGACATGCAGCCGGTCGAGGCGGTTCGCCGTCGCGACCAGGAAGAGGCCGCCGAGCACGAGGAGCGCGACGATCAGCGCGATCAGCCAGGTCACGAGAACTCCCGGTCGCTTTCGCTCACGCGGCGCGGGTCGGCCGCGACCGCGGTCTCGTAGACCCGGAGCACCTGGGTGGCCACCACGGACCAGTCGAAGATCGCGACCCGCTCCCCCGCCGCGGCGGCCAGCGACAGGCGCTGTGCCGGGTCTTCGAGGAGTTCGCGCAACGCCGAGGCGAGCGCGTGTGGGTCACCCGTTTCCGTGAGAACGCCCGCGCGGCCGTCGTCGAGGACGCGCCTGAACGAGTCCAGGTTGCTGGCCAGCACGGGCGTTCCGGCGGCCATGGCTTCGGTGAGGATCATGCCGAAGCTCTCGCCGCCGGTGTTCGGCGCACAGTAGACGTCGACGCTGCGCAGTGCGCGTGCCTTCGTCTCGTCGTCGACCTGGCCGAGCAGCTCCAGATGCGGGGCCAGCGCCGGGCCCGCTTCGCGGCGCAGCTCGCCGGGGTCGCCGCGGCCGACGACCAGTAGCCGCAGCTCCGGGAATTCGGGCAGCAGCAAGCGAAGCGCCTCGAGGAGGATGACCATGCCCTTGCGGGGCTCGGTGAACCGGCCGACGAAGCCGACCGTGCCGCCGTGCCTCGGGTAGCCGTCCAGCGGCTTGGCCGAGGCGAAGAAGTCCGTGTCGACGCCGTTCGGGATCTCGACCGCGTCGCCGCCCGCGTGCTCGACCTGCACCCGCCGCGCCAGCGCCGAGACCGCGATGCGCGCGGTGATCTTCTCCAGCAGGGGACGCAGTACCGGCTGGAACGCGGCGAGCGTGCGCGAGCGGGGCGTGGCCGTGTGGAAGGTGGCGACGATCGGGCCGTCCGCGATCTTCAGCGCCAGCAGCGAAAGGCTCGGCACCGCCGGCTCGTGCAGGTGCAGCACGTCGAATTCGCCTTCGTGCAGCCAGCGCCGGACCCGCGCGTAGGACACCGGCCCGAACTGCAGGCGCGCGACGGAACCGTTGTAGGGAATGCCGAGTGCCTTGCCCGCGGGGTGCACAAAGGGCGGAACGTCGGAGTCCTCGTCGGCTGGCGCGAGCACGGACACGGTGTGGCCGCGCTCGATCAGCACCTTGGCGAGGTCGACCACATGCCCCTGGACTCCACCGGGGACGTCGAACGAGTACGGGCAGACGATGCCGATCTTCATGCGCCCAGGCTGACTCGGTGCTCGGCCTCGAGGTCGGCGATCCAGAACTTCTGCAGCATGTGCCAGTCGGTCGGATGGGCGGCGATGTCACCGGCGAAGATGTCCGCCAGCGCCTGCGTGGCGGCGGGCACCTCCTCGCGCGCGTTGACCCTGATGCGCGGGTGCAGCCGGATCTGCCAGCCGTCGTTGGTGAACCAGCAGCCTGCCGGGATCAGCGCGGCGCCGGTCGCCGCCGCGAGCCGCGCCGGGCCGCCCGGCATGCGGGTCTGCTCGCCGAAGAACTTGACCGGGATGCCGGAGTTGGTGAGGTCGCGGTCGCCGACCAGGCAGATCGCCTTGTTCTCGCGCAGCCGCTTCAGCAGCACGCGCATGGCGGCGCTGTCGCCGGTCAGCGGCACGATCTCGAAGCCGAGCGACTCGCGGTACGCGACGAACCGCTTGAACAGGGACTCGGGCTTCAGCCGCTCGACGACCGTGGTGAACCCGCCCAGGTAGTCTGCGAGCCAGACACCGGCGGCGTCCCAGTTGCCACTGTGCGGCAACGCCATGACCGCGCCGTTGCCCTCGGCGAGCGCGGCGTCGAGGTTCTCCACACCGGTGATGAGGCCGCCGACCTTGCGGCTGACCTCCTTGTGGTCCATCGACGGCAGCCGGAACGACTCGTGCCAGTACCGGGCGTACGAGCGCATCGCACGCTTGGTGAGCTCGTCGAGCTCGGCCTCGTCGGCCTGCGGGACGACCCTGGCCAGGTTCTTGCGGAGCTGCTGGACGCCGGCGCCGTCACGGCGGGACGCCAGGTCCGCGCCGAGCGAGAACAGCCCGGAGCCGGTCGACTCTGGCAGCATCTTGGCGATCTGCCATCCGGCGGCGTAGCCCCAGTCGGCCAGGCGTCCAGCGAAGCTCATGCTTTTTTCGCCTCCCGAGCCGCTTCCGCCACCGCGGCCATCCGCTGGAGCAGCGTGATCACCGAGAGCGCCGCGAGCAGCCAGAGCGAGATGTCCACGGTGCGCGGGACCCCGAGACCGTGCAGGCCGGTGCCGACCAGCGCGATGATCAGCCGCTCGGCGCGTTCGACCAGCCCGCCGTCGGCCGAGAAGCCGGAGGCCTCCGCGCGGGCCTTGACGTAGGAGATGACCTGCGCGAGCACCAGGCAGATCAGCGCGGCCGCGGCCGCGGGGTGGTTGTCGTCTCGGGCAAAGCACCACCAGGCGATGGCGGCGAACAAGGCGCCGTCGACCAGCCTGTCGCAGGTGGCGTCGAGCACCGCGCCGAACGGGGTGCCGTAGCCGCGCGCCCTGGCCATCGCGCCGTCGAGCAGGTCCAGCATCGCGAAGCCCCACACGGTGAAGGTGCCGGTGAGCAGCCAGCCGTTGGGGAAGAACACCAGCGCGCAGACGATCGCGCCCGCTGTCCCGATCACGGTCATGGCGTTCGGGGACAGGCCGAGGCGCACCAGCGCCTTGCCGATCGGATCGGTGACGCGGGAGACGGATTCACGCGCGAAGATGTTGAGCATTATGCGAGGGGCACCTGGCTGCGGGGGAAGGTGGGCGAAGGCAGCCTATCCATTGGCACCGACGGTACTGACACGCTGGTGGGTGCCCGTGCGTTCGCTCACTCTGCTTCGGCGGCTTCCATGGCCGCCTGCGCGGCCTCGCAGCGCGGCGAGAGGTTGCTGCGGATGGCCCGGCTGATCTCGCCGAGCGTCTTCACCTGTTCGGGGGTCAGCGGGTCGAACAGGCTCTCCCGCACGGTCTCGACGTGCCCCGGCGCGGCCGCCTCGAGCGCGGCGAACCCCCGGTCGGTGAGGATCGCCCAGGCGCCGCGCTTGTCGCTTCCGCACGACTCGCGCCGGACCCAGCCGTTCGCCTCGAGCCGGGCGACGGCGTGAGATAGGCGACTCCGCGACGCCTTGCGCGCGTCGGCGAGCTCGCTCATACGCAGGCGTCTGCCAGGGGCTTCGGACAGTGCGACGAGCACGCCGTAATACGTGTGCGGCATGCCGGATTCGTGCTGCAGCTGACCTTCGATGTGCGCCATGAGCATCCCGGTGGCCGCGGTGAACTCACGCCAGACGTTCTGCTCGTCTTCGCTGAGCCATCGGGTTTCGGACATGTGGTCCATGATACCCCTAGTTGAGCTCTCAACTAGATCGCGCTATGGTCGTAGTTGAGAGCTCAACCACCAGACTTTTTCACAAGGAGCAACCCGCCATGAGCGCACCCACCACGATCCCCGGCTACGTCACCGGCACCTGGGCCGTCGACGCCACCCACTCGGACGTCGCCTACAGCGTCAAGCACCTGGGGATCGCCAAGTCGCGCGGTAACTTCACCGGCTTCACCGGCACCGTCGTGACCGCGGAGAACATCCTCGACTCGCAGGTCACGGTCGAGATCGACGCGGCGTCGGTCGCCAGCGGCAACGGCCAGCGCGACGACCACCTGAAGAGCGGCGACTTCTTCGACGTCGCGAACCACCCGACCATCGCCTTCCGGTCGACCGGCATCCGTGAGGACGGCGACGACTACAAGATCGACGGCGAGCTGACCTGGCGCGGCGTGACCGTCCCGGTCACCCTCGACGCGGAGTTCAACGGCATCAACCCGAACCCGTCGAACAACAACACCGACACCATCGGCGTCTCCGCCACGGCCACGGTCAACCGCCGCGACTTCGGTGTCGGCCCGGAGGGCAACGCCTTCCTGTCCGAGAAGGTCAAGATCGACATCGAGATCCAGGCCGCGCTGCAGTCCTGAAACACCGGGGTGGGGGGGGGGGGGTGGGCGGGGGGGAACCGGCCGCCCAACCCCCCCCCCCAACCGCGGCCGGGGCGGGCCGGGGGCCCAC